>NZ_JBANAZ010000001.1:0-80500 GCF_059803455.1 Bradyrhizobium sp. UFLA05-108
CAAGCTCGCCGGCGGCGTCCACCGTCTCGACGGCCAGCTCATGGTCGTCCTCGACGTCGATCGCGTCCTCGAACTCGAAACCAAAGTGCAAATGGCTGCGTGAGCCCAACAACATCGAAGCCGGAGAATAAAAATGAAGACATGTTTGGTCGTCGATGATTCCAGCGTCGTGCGCAAGATCGCGCGCCGCATCCTGGAAGGCCTGGAATTCGAAGTTACAGAAGCCGAGGACGGCTCGAGGGCGCTGGAGATTTGCCAGCAGAAGCTACCCGATGCCGTGCTGCTCGACTGGAACATGCCGGTCATGGACGGCTTCGAATTCATGGGCCATATGCGCCGCCTGCCCGGTGGCGACCGGCCCAAGGTGGTGTTCTGCACCACCGAGAACAACGTCGCCCACATCGCCCAGGCGCTCAGCGGCGGCGCCAACGAGTACATCATGAAGCCGTTCGACAAGGACATCATCGCCGACAAGTTCGCTGAAGTCGGCTTGATCCCGGTCGGACAAGCCTTTGCCTAAGCCTTCCTGGCCTGAGTGTTCCGGTAATCCTGAAAGAGGCTGCCCTGTGACCCCGCCCGAGTACGAGTATCTGCGGAAGTTCCTGAGAGACCATTCCGGTCTCGACCTGTCTGCCGACAAGCAATATCTGATCGAGAGCCGGCTATTGCCGCTCGCGCGCAAGGCCGGACTCTCCGGCATCGGCGAGCTCGTCCAGAAACTGCAAGCTGGTTCGAGCGCGCTGATCACCAGCGTGGTCGAAGCGATGACCACCAACGAGACCTTCTTCTTCCGCGACAAGGTCCCGTTCGATCATTTCCGCGATACGATCATGCCGGAGGTGCTGAAGGCGCGCGCGCCGCGCCGGAGCGTGCGCATCTGGTGCGCCGCCGGTTCGACCGGGCAAGAGCCCTATTCGCTGGCGATGAGCCTGAAGGAGATGGGCGCGGCGCTCACCGGCTGGCGGGTCGAGATCATCGCCACCGACCTGTCGCAGGAGGTTTTGGAGAAATCCAAGGCGGGCATCTACAGCCAGTTCGAGGTGCAACGCGGCCTGCCCATCCAGCTCCTGGTCAAATATTTCAAGCAGACCGGCGAGACCTGGCAGATCAATCCCGAGCTGCGAGCCATGATCCAGCATCGGCAGCTCAACCTGCTGCACGACTTCTCCCAGCTCGGCACCTTCGATGTGATCTTCTGCCGCAACGTGCTGATCTATTTCGACCAGGAGACCAAGATCAACATCTTCAACCGCCTCGCGCGTCAGGTCGAGGGCGACGGCTTCCTGGTGCTCGGGGCGGCGGAAACCGTGGTCGGGCTGACCGACAGCTTCCGTCCGGTTCCGGAGCGGCGCGGCCTCTACAGGCCCAATGACACACGCAGCGCCGGCGCAAAGCCCGCGATGACGGCGGCGCCTCCGAGGACCGCTGCGATGGCAGGGCTGCGCGCATGAGCGAGGATGGCAAGGGTGCGGAACGTGTGACGTTCAGTCGCGGCTATGACGTCTGCATCATGGCGATCGACGGGACCTGGCGTCGCGATTGCAAGCTCAACGCGATTTCCGACACCGATGCCATCCTCACGGTCGAAGGCTCGATCCAGGGCCTGAACCTCAAGGAATTTTTTCTCCTGTTGTCCTCGACGGGCCTTGCCTATCGCCGTTGCGAGTTGGTGCGCGTCAACGGCGCGGAAATGGACATCCAGTTCCTGCGCGGCAAGAACAAGAAGAAACGCGCCGCCGCGGGTCATGACGCAACAGTCTGAGCACGGCAGCGGCCTCTTGCTCGCTTTCTTAACGCGTTGTGTCGGATTTGCTCAAAACATCCGATTGAATTCGCGGCCTCCATTTTACGCGGCCTAAGCGCGTGCGCTGTATGAATTGCCGGTCTCAATCGCAGGATCCGGTAATGCCAAGAAGCTCCTTCTCCTCTCTCCCGTCAAACCTGTCCGATGCCGGCGAACGGCGCCCGCTGCAGCTTCTGGTCGTCGATGACGATGCCACGCAGCGTAGCCTGATCACGGTCGCAGCCAAGCATGCTGGCCATGAGGTGACCGTGGCGTCCTCGGTTTCGGAGGCGATCAGCAAACTTCGCGCCGGGCGCTTCGACTGTGTGACGCTCGATCTCGTGCTGGAGGACGGCGACGGCATCGAGGTGCTGCGCGTGATGTCGGAGGCGAAATTCGCGGGCTCCGTGATTGTCATCAGCGGCATGGATGCCCGGCGCCGCAGTGCCGCCCGCCACTTTGCCCGCTCCGTGGGGATCGAACTGCAGAGCCTGCCGAAGCCGCTGGATCTCGCGGCGCTCCGTATCAGCCTCGCCAATCTCGGCAAGACCACGATGGGTCTGCCGACGATGCATACCTGGGGCGGCGTCGCCACCGATGCAATCGTGGAGCGTCACCGCGCCTAAGACGCGCGGCATGCGCGCCGACTCAGCCGATCAGGCGCGGCTGCCCCGCCGCTGCGGTCGTGGTTTCAGCCAATCTGCCGGAATCAGAGAGCGATTTTAAGGCGACGTCGAGACCGACCCTGCAGGCGCCAAGCGCCGCGCTCGCCGTGGCGTAGCGGGGCGTGAGGTCGTCCAGCACGAAGACGTCGATGGAACCCGGCGGATCGCAGGCGTCAACCAGCATGATCGCGGCCTCGATCCGGCGTATGCTGGTCTCGATCTGCGCGATCAAAGAGCGAAGATCGGCCGCGATCAACTGACGGCTGTCGGAAATGGCCGCCGCGACACGCGGATCGGTGCCAGCAAAATTTTGCATGGATATTCTCCGTCCCCCAGCCATTAGGCACTACGCCGCTACTTGTGCGTTAACTTCATGTCCCGTACAAATGCGGGGTGGGCCGAATCCGTGCCGATCGCCAAAACGCTTGGCGCGGACACAAGTCTTCTCATGCCGGATGGACGTGGCACATGGCCGAAAAAACCTCCCGTGGCGAGATCTTTGTGGTCGACGACGACCCTGCCGTTCGCGACACCCTGTCGATGGTGTTGAAGGCGGCGGGCTATGAGGTGATCTGTTTTGCCGACGGCGCCGCGCTGCTCGCGGTCGCGCGAAACCGCACGCCCGCCGCGATCCTTCTCGACGTCCACATTCCCGGCAAGTCGGGCCTCGACATCTTGAGGGAATTGCACGGCGAGGATTATCCCGCGCCGATCTTCATGATCTCCGGGCAGGGCGATATCTCGATGGCGGTCAGCGCCATCAAGAACGGCGCACTCGACTTCATCGAGAAGCCGTTCCGCGGCAGCGAGATCGTCAACCGGCTCGACGAGGCAATTGGGGCGTATGCACGTCGGCAGGCGGAGAGCGCCTCGCCCAAGTTCGGTCAGCTCCACTTTCCCGGACGCGAGCCCCTGACCCGGCGTGAGCGCGAGGTGCTCGAGCAGTTCGCCGCGGGTGCCTCCAACAAGGAAGCCGGCCGCACGCTCGGGATCAGTCCGCGCACCATCGAGGACCATCGCGCCAACATCATGAAGAAGCTCGGTGCCCGGAACGCGGCCGATCTGATCCGCATCGTGATGACGGCCGCGCAACGCGCGTCGTAGACGCTCCTCTCTCGTGCCCCGGACGCAGCGCGTCACGCAGTGATGCGCTGCTGAGCCGGGGCCCATCTCTCCAGTTTAGAGCAAGCGTTGTGGGTCCCAGCTCTGCACAGCAGCGCTGGCGCGCTGCAGTGCGTCCGGGACACGAGAGAAAGCTCGAAACGCTTGCCTCAGCCGCCCAGCGCCTTGCGCAAAATCCTTGCGAGATCCGACTTGCGGTACGGCTTGGCGAGCAGCAGCACGCCGGAGTCCAAGCGTCCGTGATGGATGATCGCGTTCTCGGTATAGCCTGATGTGTAGACCACTTTGAGATCTGGCCTGGTCTTCAGGATTTCGTTGGCAAGCTGCCGGCCGTTCATCTTGCCCGGCATGATCACGTCGGTGAACAGGAGGTCGAACGGCTTTCCGGCCGCGACGATTGCGAGCGCGTCAGCCGCATTGGCCGCCTCCAACGTCGCGTAGCCCAGCGAGTGCAGCTGCGCCAACACATAGTCGCGCACCAGGCGGTCGTCCTCGACCACCAAGATCGTCTCGTCTCCGCCCTCGAGTGTGGCCGGCGTCACGCCCTCGCTGCTCGCAGTCGCCGTCACGCCAGGCGGCAGGTACATCTTGATCGTGGTGCCGTGTCCCTCTTCGCTGTAGATCCTGATATGGCCGGCGGACTGCTTGATGAAGCCATAGACCATGGAGAGGCCGAGCCCGGTGCCCTTGCCGGGTCCCTTCGAGGTGAAGAAGGGATCGAACACCCGGTCCAGGAGCTTTGCCGGAATGCCGGCGCCGGTATCGCTGACCGCGATCAGCACGTAGTGACCGGGGCGGATGTCGTTGATGTTGGCGTAGACCTCGTCGAGATAGGCAGCTCCCGTCTCCAGGATCAGCTTGCCGCCGTTCGGCATGGCGTCGCGGGCATTGAGCGCCAGATTGAGAAGGGCGGTGGTGAGCTGGTTGGGATCGACGATCGCCACGCAGCCTTCCGCCTCGAACACGGATTCGATCTGGATCTGCTCGCCCAGCGTCGGGCGCAGCAGCTTGGCCGTGTCGACGATCAACGAATTGACGTCGATCTCGCGCGGTTGCAGCGGCTGCTTGCGCGCAAAGGCGAGCAGGTGCTGGGTCAGCTCGGCGCCGCGCGCTGCGGCCTCGTCGATCATCTTGGTGATGGCGGCAAGCTGCGGCTCCTTCTCGACTGCTTCCGCCAAAATCTCGATCGTCCCGGTAATGACGGTGAGGATGTTGTTGAAGTCGTGCGCCACGCCGCCGGTGAGCTGTCCGACCGCCTCCATCTTCTCGGCGTGGCGGATACGTTCCTCGGCCGCGATCTTGTCGGTGAGGTCGCGGTAAAAGACATTGAACAGCAGTCCTTCGCGACGGTTCAGCGCGGTGACGCTCAGCTCGGCCTCGAACTCCTTGCCGTCTCGGCGGCGGACCATCATCTCGCGCCGGCGCTCGAGGAGCGTGCCGTCTCCCGAGGTCACGAAGCGTTGCAGACCGGCCTTGATCGTTTCGCGCTCGCTCTCGGCGACGATCAGGTCGATGTTGTTCCTGCCCAGTGCCTGGTCACGCGACCAGCCGAACAGCTTTTCTGCCTGCGAGTTCCAGGCCAGGATGGTGCCGTTCTCGTCGGTCTGGACGAAGGCGTCGAGCGATGTCTCGATGATGTTGCGGGCGAGCTGCTCGCTTTCCCGTAGCGATTCCTGTGCAAGCCGGGCTTCGGTCATGTCGCGCCCGACGAAATAGAAGCGCTTCATCTCGGCAGACCAGGTCCCGAGCCAGGAGAGCCAGACCTCGTGCCCGTCCTTGTGGAGGCAGCGAGTGTCGGCGAGCTTCGGCCGTTCGCCGCGCCGCAAGGCCCGCATATCCTCGCGTGACCGCTCCAGATGATCGGAATGGATGAAGTCGGCGCCGCTGCGGCCGACCATCTCCTGCGGCCGATATCCGAGGATGGCTTCGGAGCTCGGACTGATCTGGGCGACATAGCCCCTCGCATCCATGATCATGATCAGGTCCTGCGAGGCGTCGAAGATCCGCCGGCGTTCCTCAAGCTGTTGCTGTAGCGCCCGCTCGGTGCGTCTGGCTTCGGTGATGTCACGAGCCGATCCGGACGCGCCGATGATCTCGCCGCCAGGACCCTTGATCGGCGACAGGCTGAGCGCGATCTCGACAGGGGTGCCGTCCTTGCGCAGGCGCACCGTCTCGAAGCGCTCGATCGGCTCGCCGCGTGCGATCCGTCGCAGATAATCCTTGCCCTGCTCGCGGCGGTCGGGAGGCACGATGATCGAGGTGTGCTTGCCGATCGCCTCGTCCGCCGAATAGCCATAGAGCCGTTCCGCCGCGGGATTCCAGCCGGTGATGATGGCGTCGAGCGACTGCATGACGATTGCATCGTCGGAGGATTCGACCGCAGCATTGAACAGGCGCTCGCGCGCGGCATGATGGCTTCGCGCGGCCTCAGTGCGGCGGTGCTCGCGGACCTCGCGTTCGAGAGCCGCGGTCTTGGCCTGCACCTCCGCTACCATGCGCGCGAAGGCCCGTGCGAGTGCGCCGGTTTCGCCCGGCGCATCGACCGGAATGGCGATCTCGCCGCCTCGGCCGACGGTCTCGACGGCGCGCGTCAGTTGCACGACCGGCCGTGTCAGGGTTCTCGCGAGGAGGAGCGCCAACGCGGCTGCGCCAAGCACCGCAATCAAGCCGACCGACAACGTCGTGTTCTGGATCGCCGCGGCGAAACGGGCGAAAGTCGTGTTGGGGGCAATCTCGATGATTCCGAGCCACTCTTTGCCGGCTAGTAGCGCCGGCGCGAAAGCTGCGCCGCCAACCCGGCCTCGCGCATCCCTGACGACTTGGCCAGCACCCTTGCTGGCCCCGATCAGACCCGCAAAATAGGGAAAATCCTTCACCCAATTGTTGGGCTCGCCGCGCGCAAGGCCGAACTCGCGGCTGCGGTCGGGATGCACGATATAGTCGCCGCGCGCATTCACGACGTAGAGCTGCTCGCCCGGGCGGACCAGCGAACGGAGACGCTCCAGCGCCGGACGCATATCGACATTGACGAGGATGATTCCGAACGGCTTGCCGTCCGGCGTGAACAGCGCAGCGGCCACGCGCAGCGTCGGTGTGTGGGCTGTCGTCGTGCCGCCCCGATCACTCGCCGGTTCGAGTTGCGAGACGTAGAGCTCGCCCGGGGGAAGACGAATCGTGTCCTGGAAGTAGGTGCGTTCACCCTTGCGTTGGAGCTCGTCATTCGGAGCAACCCGCGCCGAGCCGCCGGGGCCGGTTCGGTCCACCCGGACCAGCTCCGGCTCGCCCTCCTCGACACCGATAATACGAAACTGCGCGTAAGCCGGCTTGGAATCGATCTCGGCGGCAAGGCGCGCCGCGAGGCGGTCGCGCCAGGTTTTCTCGGACACGCCATCCTGCGTGTCGGTCCCGCCCGCAATATGCGCGCGGATCAGGCCGTTGAGTGCGGCTGCCGCGCGGTAGCTGGCGATATCGCCGCGCGCGCCGGCGACGTAGCCTTCGATGTCGGATGCCAGCAGCCGCGAGTGGGTCTCGAGCCGATCGATCACCCGGGGCAGAACGGCCTGCTCGACGCTCGAGGAGCTCAGCCAGCCCACCGCAGCCACGGTCATCGCAACCAGCAGAGTCATGGCGATAGCGAGCCGCGTCGCCAGCGTCATGTCGCGCGTCTCGCGGTTTCGGGCACGGTTCGGCTTGTCCTGGTGCGTCGCAGAACCGCTGCCCTCATCATCTGCCGCTGGTGCTGGCATCAGGAGTCCTTGGCTTCCTCGCCTGGAGGCAATCGTCGACGGCCGCAAGCAGCGCCTCGGGGCGGAACGGCTTGGGCAAGCTCGCCACTGCGCCGAGCCTCGTCGCCATCTTCAGGAAGTCCGGCTCGGAATAAGCATCGGGCGCGGCCGACCGGCCGGAAATCACGATGATCGGCACCGCCGGCGCTCGCGCCCGGATGTGCCGCATCGTCTCCAGTCCATCCATTCCGGGCATGAAAATATCCAGGAACAACAGCTCGAACTGACCTGCCTCGAACAGTGCAAGGCCCTGGCGGCCGTCGCCGGCGACCGTTACGCGGTGACTAGCCCTCTCCAGCAGCAGCCGGATCGTCATCTGCACGGCCGGATCGTCATCCACGATCAGGATGTTGGCCAAGTTCCAGTCCCCCGAGCCTGGTCCAGGTCGACCATGTCGGTCGAAGCAGGGACTGGGAAATTGTTGCGCGGATTCCGCGTAACCTGCAAGCACTTCGCGACGATGGAATGTGTCCTGTGGCGCGGCTCGGACGAGAGCTACCCATATGCGCGCTTGTAAGCCTACCATGTTACAGCCGGTGGCTGTACCGCGTCTAGTCGCTCAGATATTCCGGATAACGCGCCCGGATCCTGTCGAGCTCGCTGAGCGTGCCTGACAGATGCGTACGCAAGTGCTGCTGCGCGGTAACGGCGTCGCCGGCCTCGATCGCGCGGGTGATCAATCTGTGGTGCCGCACGATGTTCTGGGCCTTGCCGGGGGAAGGCAGGTGCAGCCGCCGCAAACGGTCGATATGTCCGCTGCGGCTGCGCACCAGCGTCCAGAGCTCCTGCTTCCCCGCGGCCGTGTAGAGCTGGGCGTGGAAATCATTGTCGCCAGCGATGAAGCTCTCGAAATCTCCGCCCTTGGCGAATTGCTGCTGGAGCGCGATCGCGTGGTCGAGGCGGATGATCAGGGATTCGTCATGGTTCTCCGCGAGCAGCCGCACGATCTCGAGCTCCAGCGCCTGGCGCAGGAAATGCGCCTGCTGGGCGCGGCCGACATCGACCCGGCTGACCACCGTCGCGTGCTGCGGAAACACGTCGACGAGCCCTTCTTCCTCCAGCCGCATCAATGCGTCGCGGATTGGCGTCGAGCTGACGCCGAATTGCGCGGCGAGAGCGGCGCGCGACAGCGGCGAGCCCGGCGGCAGATCAAGGGACAGGATCGCATTGCGCAGCCGCTCGAACACCTGTGGGGCGGCCTGCCGGGCGCGGTCGAGCCGCGCGCCGGGACGGGTCGCCGCGCGAGGCGCGGTATGGGGCACTTCCATGGCGGCGGCTCCGCGCGCTTGCCTTTGATGCACTAATGCATTAGTGCATCAGCAGCGCCGCCCGTCAATGCCGGCCGGAGGAAACGAACAACAATGATCAAGCAGTTCCAGCATGGCTTCGTTGCCGTCGCCCTGATCGTCGCCGTAAGCGCCACTCTGGCCGTATCGGCGGCCCCCGCGAGAGCGCAGCAGAAGTCCGAGGTCGCGCTGTCGCGCCAGCCCGGCATCTTCTACATGCCGAGCCACATCATGGAAAAACAGAAGCTGATCGAGAAGCATGCGGCTTCGCTCGGCGTATCAGGCGTTACCACCAAATGGATCACCTTTTCCGGCGGCGGCGCGCAGACCGACGCGCTACTCGCGGGCGGCGTCGACATCCTCAACACCGGCACCGGCAATCTCCTGCTGCTGTGGGATCGCACCCGCGGTGGTGTGAAGGGCATCGTCGCCACCTCGGCGCAGCCGATGACGCTGATCAGCAGGGATCCCAATATCAAGTCGATCAAGGATTTTGGCCCGACCGACAAGATCGCGGTCCCGACGGTGAAGGTCTCGACCCAGGCCATCGTGTTGCAGATCGCAGCTGCCGAAGCCTTTGGCGCCGATCAGTGGTCGAAGCTCGATGCCAACACGGTGCAGCTCGGTCACCCCGACGCCTATGCCGCGCTCGTCAATCCCAAGCACGAGGTGCACAGTCACTTCTCGATTCCGCCGTTCAGCTTCCTCGAGCTGAAGAACGTGCCGGGCGCGCATGTGGTGCTGAATTCACCCGACGTGATGGGCGGACCTTTGAGCCAGGCGCAGTTCTTCACCACCACAAAATTTGCCGACGCCAATCCAAAGATCATCCAGGCCGTGCGCGACGCGACCAAGGAAGCGCAGGACCTGATCCGCAGCGACACCAGGCAAGCGGTCGAGATCTACAAGGAGGTCACCGGCGACAAGACCTCGGTCGAGGAGCTGCTGGATCTGCTCAAGCAGCCCGGCATGATGGAATGGAATCTCGAACCGCAGGGCACGATGAAGTTCGCCGCCCACCTGTTCAAGACCGGAACGCTGAAGACCCAGCCGAAGGCGTGGACGGACTATTATCTCCCCGTTGCGCACGATCTGAAGGGCAGCTGAGCCCATGGCGCTTCTCGATGTCAGCGGGGTGACGCTGCGCTACAAGACCTCGAGCGCCGTCGTCACCGCGACCGAAAAGGTCTCTTTCACCGTCGACAAGTCCGATCGCTTCGTGCTGCTCGGACCGTCCGGCTGCGGCAAGTCGACTCTGCTCAAGGCAGTCGGCGGCTACATGATTCCGAGCGAAGGGCGGATGGCGATCCAGGGACGCGATATCGTCGGTCCCGGCGCGGACCGGATGATGATCTTCCAGGAGTTCGACCAGCTCCTGCCCTGGAAGACCGTGCTCGCCAACGTGATGTTTCCGCTCCTGACCGCACGGCGGCTGCCGCGCAAGGAGGCCGAGACGCGTGCGCGAGCCTATATCGAGAAGGTCGGGCTGACCCGCGTGGTCGATGCCTATCCGCACACGCTCTCCGGCGGCATGAAGCAGCGCGTCGCCATCGCCCGCGGCATGGCGATGGAGCCGGACATTCTGCTGATGGACGAGCCTTTCGCGGCGCTCGATGCGCTGACGCGGCGAACCTGCCAGGACGAATTGCTCCAGCTCTGGAGCGAGACCAAATTCACCGTGCTGTTCGTCACCCATTCGATCGCGGAGGCGATCCGGATCGGCAACCGCATCCTGCTGCTGTCGCCGCATCCCGGACGCGTCAAGGCGGAGGTCGTCGATGTCGACCGCGTCTCCACCGACGATGGCAGCGCCGGGCGGCTGGAGAAGGAGATTCATGATCTCCTATTCTCGTCCGCGGCAACGGCACATTGAGGGAGCCGGTCATGAGCGAAGCGAGAATTCTGCTGCGAGCCGCATCGGCTGCGGACGCCGTCAGTGCCGGGGAAGTCGAGCGCAAGCTGAACGCCCTTGAGCTGTTGTGGAACGACGGCTTCATCCGCAAGGCCGTCATCATCCTGTTCCTGGCCGCAATCTGGGAAGCTTACGGCGTTTATCTCGATAACCCCCTGCTATTCCCGACGCTGCACGACACCATTGCCACGCTGTTCGAGCGCGTCAAAGACGGTACCATTCCGCTGCGCGCCTGGACTTCGCTCAAGGTGCTGTTCATGGGGTATTCGGCGGGCATCGCGCTCGCCGCCATCTTCACCGTGCTCGCGATCTCGACCCGTATCGGCACCGATTTCCTGGAGACGGTGACGGCAATGTTCAACCCGCTGCCGGCGATCGCGTTGTTGCCCTTGGCGCTGATCTGGTTCGGGCTCGGCAATGGCAGCCTCGTCTTCGTGCTGATCCATTCGGTGCTGTGGCCGGTTGCGCTCAATACTCACTCCGGCTTCAAGAGCGTGTCCAACACGCTGCGCATGGTCGGGCGCAATTACGGCCTGCGCGGATTGCCTTATGTCGCAAAGATCCTGATCCCGGCCGCATTCGGCTCGATCCTCACGGGACTGAAGATCGGCTGGGCCTTCGCCTGGCGCACGCTGATCGCGGCCGAGCTGGTGTTCGGCGTGTCCTCGGGGCAGGGCGGCCTCGGCTGGTTCATCTTCGAGAATCGCAACCTGCTCGACATCCCCGCGGTCTTCGCAGGCCTCTTGACCGTCATTATCATCGGGCTCTTTGTCGAGAACCTGATCTTCCGCGCCATCGAGCGGAATACCGTCCAGAAATGGGGTACCCAATCATGACCAAGAAAAAGACGCCCGATCAGCTCCGCAGCGCGCGCTGGTTCGCCCCTGATGACCTCCGTTCGTTCGGCCATCGCTCGCGCACCATGCAGATGGGCTACGCGCCGGAGGAGTGGAAGGACCGGCCGATCATCGCCATCCTCAATACATGGTCGGACGCGCAGCCCTGCCACATGCACTTCAAGTCGCGCGTCGACGACGTCAAGCGCGGCATCCTGATGGCCGGCGGTCTGCCGATCGAGTTGCCGGCGCTGTCGCTGTCGGAATCGCTGCTGAAGCCGACCACGATGCTCTACCGCAACCTGCTGGCGATGGACGCGGAGGAGCTGCTGCGCAGCCATCCCGTCGACGCCGTCGTGCTGATGGGCGGCTGCGACAAGACCACGCCAGCGCTGCTGTTGGGCGCCACCTCGATGAACATCCCCGCGATCTATCTGCCGGCAGGTCCCATGCTGCGCGGCAACTGGAAGGGCAAGACGCTGGGCTCGGGCTCCGACGGCTGGAAGTACTGGGACGAGCGGCGCGCCGGAAAGATCTCCGACAAGGACTGGGTCGATATCGAAGCCGGTATCGCCCGCAGCTACGGTACCTGCATGACCATGGGCACGGCCTCGACCATGACCGCGATTGCGGAAGCGATCGGCATGACGCTGCCCGGCGCCTCCTCGATCCCCGCCGCTGACGCCAACCACATCCGCATGGCCTCCGAATGCGGACGCCGCATCGTCGAGATGGTCTGGGAGGATTTGACGCCGAAGACGATCCAGACGCGAAAGGCGTTCGAGAACGCGATTGCGGTTGCGATGGCGATGGGCTGCTCGACCAATGCGATCATCCACCTGATCGCGCAGGCGCGCCGCGCCGGCCAGGACATCGGCCTCGATGACTTTGAGAAGGCCAGCCGCAAGGTACCCGTGATCGCCAACGTGCGACCGAGCGGCGATGCTTATCTGATGGAAGATTTCTTCTACGCCGGCGGCCTGCCGGCTCTGATGGAGCAGATCAAGCAGCACCTGCATCTGGATTGCGTCACGGTCACCGGGAAAACGCTTGGCGAGAACATCACCGGCGCTGAGGTCCACAATGATGATGTCATCCGCCCAGTCGACAATCCCATCTACAAAGAGGGCGCGCTCGCCGTGCTCAAGGGCAATCTTGCGCCGGACGGCTGCGTGATCAAGCCGAGCGCTTGCGCGCCGCGCTTCCTCAAGCACACCGGGCCGGCGCTGGTGTTCGATGACTATCCGTCCATGAAGAAGGCGGTTGACGATCCCGACCTCGACGTCACCGAGGATCATATCCTCATCCTGCGCAACGCGGGGCCCCAGGGCGGGCCGGGCATGCCGGAATGGGGCATGCTGCCGATCCCGACGAAACTCGTGAAGCAGGGCGTGCGCGACATGGTGCGCGTCTCGGACGCGCGCATGAGCGGCACCAGCTATGGCGCCTGTATCTTGCACGTCGCGCCGGAGTCTTATGTCGGCGGCCCGCTCGCGCTGGTGAGGAACGGCGACCGCATCACGCTCGACGTCGCCGCGCGCACCATCAATCTGGATGTGCCGGAGGCCGAGCTCGCCAAACGCCGCGCGGAATGGAAGCAGCCCGAGCGCCGCTTCGAGCGCGGCTATGGCTGGATGTTCACCAAACACATCAAGCAGGCCAATGACGGCTGCGACTTTGATTTCCTGGAGACCGGTTTCGGCGCACCGATCGGCGAGCCGTCGATTTATTGATCCGCCCGTCGTTCCGGGGCGATGCGAAGCATCGAACCCGGAACCCATTGCTCCGCAGCGTTTGCGGCCCGATGGATTCCGGGTTCGCGCTTCGCGCGCCCCGGAATGACGAAAGAGAGAGTGAGAACAAAATGACAAAACTCAGCGACGCCACCCGCAACAAGCTCAAGTCGGTCTCCACCGCCACCGTCGCCACCGCGCTGTTCAAGCGTGGCCTGCGCATCCAGATGATCCAGGATGTGCACCCCTTGAGCCCCGATCAGCCGACCATGGTCGGCGAGGCCTTCACGCTGCGCTACATGCCGGCGCGCGAGGATCTCAACACCATCGATGTGTTCAAGGACCGCTCCCACCCGCAGCGCAAGGCGGTGGAGGATTGCCCGCCCGGGGCCGTGCTGGTGATGGACAGCCGCAAGGACGCGCGCGCCGCATCCGCCGGCGCGATCCTGGTGACGCGATTGATGAAGCGCGGCGTCGCCGGTGTCGTCACCGACGGCGGCTTTCGTGATTCCGCCGAGATCGCCAAGCTCGGCTTCCCGGCCTTCCATCACCGCCCGAGCGCGCCGACCAACCTCACGCTGCACCAGGCGATCGAGATTAACGTCCCGATCGGCTGCGGCGACGCGCCGGTGTTTCCCGGCGACGTCATCCTCGGTGATGCTGATGGCGTGATCGTCATTCCCGCGCATCTCGCCGATGAGATTGCCAACGAGACGTTCGAGATGACCGCGTTCGAGGACTTCGTCACGGAAGAAGTCGGCAAGGGCCGTGGTATCTTCGGGCTCTATCCGGCCACCGACCCGCAGACACTCACCGACTTCGCGGCCTGGCGCAAGGCGAACGGCCGTTAGAGCATGATCCGGAAAAGTGTGACGCGGTTTTCCCTCGCGACAAACGCGGAACGCGTTTGTGCGGAGATCATGCTCAAACAACGACCTGAAGCGCGATGACGATCCTCATCGCGCTTTAGTCTGCATCAACCACATCGTCACACGGGCCGGCCGTCATAACGGTCGGTTCAGAGCCAATCAGGAAGGAAACCTCAATGAATCTGTCACGACGCGATCTCTTGGCCGGTGCTGGTGCAGCGGCGGCTTCCACGCTGCTGGCGCGCACCGCGGGCGCGCAGTCTTTCCCGTTCTCGCCGAACCAGCGCTATCCGGATCCCGCCGTGCAGATCCTCGATCCGGGCTTTGCGAAATACCGGCTCTATTCCTCGACGATCGAGCAGGTCGCGACCGGCATGCGCTGGGCCGAGGGGCCGGCCTATTTCCCGGAGGGCGGCTATCTCCTGTTCTCGGACATTCCCAACAACCGGATCATGAAGTTCGACGAGAAGACCGGGCAGACCAGCGTCTTCCGCGGCAATGCCAACTACGCCAACGGCAATGCACGTGATCGCCAGGGGCGGCTGGTCACCTGCGAGCACTCCGTCACCCGCCGCATTACCCGCACCGAGAAGGACGGCAAGATCACGGTGCTGGCCGACAAGTTCGAGGGCAAGCGGCTGAACGCGCCGAACGACATCGTGGTGAAATCCGACGACAGCATCTGGTTCACCGATCCGACGTTCGGCATCAATGGCGAGTGGGAAGGCAAGAAGGAAAAGCCAGAGCAGGCCACCACCAACGTCTATCGCATTGCCAAGGACGGCAAGCTCACCGCCGTCCTCACCGATCTGGTCAATCCGAATGGCCTGGCGTTCTCGCCGGACGAGAAGAAGCTCTACATCGTCGAATGGAAGGGCACGCCCAACCGCAGCATCTGGAGCTACGATGTCGGCGGCGACGGCAGCCTTGGCGGCAAGACCAAGCTGATCGACGCCGCCGACCAGGGCTCGCTCGACGGTTTTCGCGTCGACCGCGACGGCAATCTGTGGTGCGGCTGGGGCTCGAACGGCGCGTTGCAGTCTGAGCCCACCGACGTGGGCGGCCGCAAGGTCTACCAGCTCAAGGGCAAGTCCGAGGATCTCGACGGCGTGATGGTGTTCAATGCGGAAGGAAAGCCGCTCGCCTTCATCAAGCTGCCCGAGCGCTGCGAGAATCTCTGCTTCGGCGGTCCCAAGAACAACCGCCTCTATATGGCAAGCTGTCACTCCATCTACGCGCTCTACGTGGAGGCGCATGGGGCGGTGTAAGGGAACTATGTGGCGGTAGCTTGCGCCTTAATCTCCAATGTCGTCCTGGCTTTCGCCAGGACGGTGATGGGGAGGCAGCGAGGCTTATGCCTCCGCCATCCCCGCCGCCCACAGTGCAAACGCGTAGACGATCGCGACTTCATCCAGTCGGTCGAAGCGCCCAGATGCGCCGCCGTGGCCCGCGCCCATGTTGGTGCGGAGCAGGACCGGGCCACCGCCGCTCATGGTGGCGCGCAGGCGCGCGATCCATTTGGCGGGCTCCCAGTAAGTGACGCGCGGATCGGTCAAGCCGCCCATCGCCAGGATCGCCGGATAGTCCTTCGCCGCAACGTTGTCGTAGGGCGAGTAGGACAGGATGGTGCGAAAATCCTTCTCGCTCTCGATCGGGTTGCCCCATTCCGGCCATTCCGGCGGCGTCAGCGGCAGCGTGTCGTCGAGCATGGTGTTGAGCACGTCGACGAACGGCACCTCCGCGACGATGCCTGCGAACAGTTCGCCGGCGCGGTTTGCGACCGCACCCATCAGCATGCCGCCGGCCGAGCCGCCGTGACCAATGATGCGCCTTGCGCTCGTGTACTTTGCCGCGATCAGCGCGCGTGCGCTCGCGGCGAAGTCGTCGAACGTGTTGGTCTTCTTCTCGCGCTTGCCGTCGAGATACCAGCCCCAGCCCTTGTCGGCGCCGCCGCGGATATGCGCGATGGCGTAGACGAAGCCGCGGTCGACCAGCGACAGGCGGTTGGTGTTGAAGGAGGCCGGCATCGCCGCGCCGTAGGAGCCGTAACCGTAGAGCAGCAGCGGCGCCGTGCCGTCGAGCGCAAGGCCGCGTCGATACACGATCGAGACCGGCACCTCGGCGCCGTCATCGGCTTTCGCCATGATGCGGGTGGTGACGTAGTCGGCCGCATTGTGACCGCTAGGAATCTCCTGGCGCTTGCGCAGGACACGTGAGCGCCTGGCCATGTCGTAGTCATAGACTTCCGACGGCGTCGTCATCGACGAATAGGAGAAGCGCAAGTTCGTCGTCTCGAACTCGTAGGAGCCCATCGTGTCGAGCGAATAGGCGGCTTCGTCGAAGGCGATGGCGTGCTCTTCGTTGTTGCCGAGATCGCGGATCACGATCGCCGGCAGCGCGTTGGCGCGCTCCAGCCGCACCAGGTGGCCGGCATAGAGATCAATATCGATGATGTAGATGCCCGGACGATACGGAATCAGATCGCGCCAGTTCTTACGCTCCGATATCGCGAGCGGTGCGGTGACGATCTTGAAGTCGATGGCATCATCGGCATTGGTGAGGATGAAGAGCTCATCGCCGCGATCGGCGAGCGAATACTGTACGCCCTCCTCGCGCGCCGCGACCAGTCGCGGCGGTGCGTCGGGATTGGCAAGATCGATCAGCCGCTGCTCGGAGGTCTCGTGGTCGCCGCCGGCGATCACGCAGAAACGTCCACTGGTGCTCTCGTGCAGATGGGTGAACCAGCCGGAGTCCTGCTCCTCATAGACCAGGAAATCGTCGGCCTGCTTCGTGCCGAGCCGGTGCCGCCACACCTGCATCGGTCGGTGATTGTCGTCGAGCTTCACATAGAAGAAGCTTTTGGCGTCCTTGCTCCAGACCACGCCGCCGTCGGTTTCCTCGACGAGGTCGTCGAGATCCTTTCCCGTCGCCCAATCGCGCACGCGGATCGAAAAATACTCGGAGCCCTTGGTGTCGGCTGTCCAGGCCTGCAGCTTGTGATCGGGCGAATGCCGGCTGCCGCCGAACCTGAAGTATTTGTGGTCCTTTGCGAGCGCATCGCCGTCGAGCACGATGTCGCTGTCGCCGCCATTGCGCGGCAGGCGGCCGAACAGCTCATGCTGTCCGCCTTCGCGAAACTTGCGGAAGTAGGCGAACGGGCCGTCCGGTGAGGGCACGCTGGAATCATCTTCCTTGATCCGGGAGCGCATCTCGCGCACAAGCGTCTTCTGCAAGGGCGCAGTATGGCCGAGCAGGCTCTCGGTATAGACGTTCTCTTCATCGAGATATTTGCGGATGTCGGGATCGAGCACCTGGGGATCGCGCAGCACCTCCTGCCATTTCGCATCCTTCAGCCAGGCATAGTCGTCGCTCACGGTGATGCCGTGTCGGGTGAACGAATGCGGCCGCTGCGGCGCGACGGGGGGCTTGGTGGGGCTGGCGGTTTTGGTCAAGTCGATCCTCGCGTCAGGGGGCGTGTCCTGCCTTTATATCGGAGCGAAAGTGGGGGATTTAAAGAAGCTCAATGCGGCTGTGGGGCTCGAAGGTCGCGTCAAACTCCGCCGTCGTCCCCGCGAAGGCCGGGACCCATACCCCCAGGGAGAAGTCGTCGCACGAGCTGGTAACCCCGAGTCTTCGCCCAACCACATCCTGTGGTACCGGGTCCCGGCCTTCGCCGGGACGACATTGGAGTGTTTGGCTTACGCCCAAGCCTAACCCAAGCCTACACCCCGACCTGCTCGCCGAGATAGGCGACCGCGGCCTCGAGCCCGCCCTTGCCGTGCGGGATCTTCAGTGCGTTGAGGCCCACCTCGATCACGCCGAGCGTGCCGAGCAGCATCGGTGCGTTGACGTGGCCCATATGGGCGATGCGGAAGGCCTGGCCGGAGAGATCGCCGATGCCGGTGCCGAGCACCACGCCGCATTTGTCCTTGCAATAGCGCTGCAGCACCGCGGGATCATGACCGTTGCCCACGGTCACGGTCGTCACCGTGTTGGAACGCTCGCTGTTCTCCAGAATGTTGAAGCCGAGCACCTGGCCCTCCGACCACATCGCGACCGCGCGCCGCGCGGCTTCGCCGAGCAGACTATGCCGACGGAATGCGTTCTCGAGGCCCTCCTCGTGCAAGAGGTCGATCGCCTGGCGCAGCGCGAACAACAGATGCACCGGCGCGGTGCCCGCATATTTGCGATAATGCTCGGTGCCTTCGCGCTCGCTCCAGCTCCAATAGGGCGTCGCCATGTTCGCCTTCTTGTGCGCCTCGAGCGCGCGATCATTCGCCGCGACGAAGCCGAGCCCGGGCGGCGTCATCAGGCCCTTCTGCGAGCCGGACATCGCGACGTCGATGCCCCATTTGTCCATCTCGAACGGCATGCAGCCGAGCGAAGCCACGGTGTCGACCATGTACAGCGCGGGATGGCCGCTCGCCTTGATCGCCTTGCCGATCGCCTCGATGTCGTTCTGTACGCCCGAGGCGGTATCGACCTGCACGACGACGACGGCCTTGATCTTGTGCTCCTTGTCACGGCGCAGGCGCTCCTCGACCTCGTGCGGCCGCACTGCGCGGCGCCAGTCACCCCTGAGCACCTCGACCTCGGCGCCCATCAGGGATGCCGCGTGGCCCCAGCCGATCGCGAAGCGGCCGCTTTCCAGCACCAAAAGCTTGTCGCCGCGCGACAGCACGTTGCTGAGCACGGCTTCCCAGGCGCCGTGGCCATTGGCGATGTAGATGTAGGATTTGCCCTTGGTCGCGAACAGTTTTGAAAGATCGCTGATCAGGCTCTCGGTCAGGTCGGTCATCTGCTTGGAATAGATGTCGATCGCCGGACGATGCATCGCCCGCAGCACCTCGTCGGGCATCGTGGTGGGCCCGGGGATGGCCAGAAATTCCCGGCCCGCGCGAACGGTCATTGTTGTTCTTCCTTATGTGATGAAGACGATCTGGAGGGTCATCGACTTACGCTTTTACGCGCCGTCGGGCCCTAAGAAAAGCACGTAAAACGCGGGATAATCATGCAAGAAGCCGATCGTTCGGACATGACTATCGCCGTGTCTCGCGGCATCCTGCGGCTTCGGCTTCCTCCACCGAGCAGAACCAGCGGGTGCCCTTGCTGATCTTCATCTTGATCTGCGCGTACCACCGGCTGGTCGGCTGGTGAAAGATGCATTCGCCGGCGCTGTTGACGTTGCCCTTGATGGTGCAATCCGGGGACGGCGCGACGGCGCCCGATGCCGAGGCGAGCAGGATCGCATGGGCCCCTTCGGGCGGCTTGGTGGCGCCGAGGATCGCGGTCTTCCTGTTGCGCACGCGCCAGTCCCAGGGGGCGATGAAGGCGCCCTGCCACATGCCGGCCTTGGCTTCGCGCGCGACCGCTTCGTCGGCTTCATAGTCGTGGGAGATCCGGGTGAAGGCCAGCGCCCAGCCGTTGCGCACCAGCCATTTCTGGATGTCCTCGCCGTCGACCTCGCAGCGCGCCACGGTGCGGCCGCGGCGGTCGATCGACCTCGCATGGCAGACCCAGTTCTTGCCCTCGGCGTATTTGGCGAGCTCCTCGCGCGCCGCCACGCCGCAGGTCCAGCGCTCGCCCTTGGTGTTGAGGCAGAGCTGGTCGGTCGAGGGTGCATCGATGCCGCCGAGCCGGATGCGGGTATTGCCGATCTGGAGTGTATCGCCGTCGCGGATCTTTGCCGTGCCGGTGATGTCGGCAGCCTGCGCCAGCGACGGCAAGGCGAAGAGGAAAATCAAGCCAAGAAATGTTCGCGACATGCCGGTCCGCGCGTAATGAAAATTCCGATAAGCCCAGCAATTGTGGTCGGTATTTGGCCGCCGGGCCAGCACCTGCCCAACATATGGGCTTTCAACTTCCTGTCATCGGTGGGGCGAGTGGCGAATTGTGAATAGCGAGTAGGGAGACTGATGGTGGCTCCCATTCGTTATTCGCCATTCACCATTCGCCGCCTCGCAACCGCCAGCCCCATCAGCACGAAGGCCGACGTGACTTCGGGGCCGCCGACCAGAATTCGTGTCGGGGTCTTCATCTTGTTCCATTCATAGGCACGGAACGGGCCGCGGCGGCCGCCTTCGCCGAGAGCTCTGACGATGCAGTTCAGCGCCGGCGCGAAGGTCTTGGGATCGGCGCCGAGATGGCCGAGCGCGATCAAGGCGAGCGCCGCGTCGAATGCGTTCATCTCGGCGACGAGCATCTCGCCCTGGACATAGCCGAGCACGCGGGCGCGGATGAAATCGAAGGTGCCGTCGGGATCGATCGCGGCCTGGGCGGCCAGCGGCAGCGACAGGAAGGCGGCGTAGCAGCGGCCGAAATAGGCGCTGTAGAGCTCGGGCAGATAGTAGATGTGCGAGCGCGGATTGGCGAAGGCGCCGCTCGCCGCCAGCCGCTTCTGGAAGGCGATGATGCGATGCACGGTGGCGAGCCGCGCCGGCGTCTCCAGAATCTTCCAGCGTTTAAGATTGCGGAAGGACACTTCGAGGATGTCGAGGTTCAGCGTTGGATCGAGATCGTTGCCATAGGGCCGCTCGCCGGCGAGATTGTCGATCCAGGTGGCGACGCCGCCTTCGTAATCGATGTTGTCGTTGAGCGGCACGGTGACGCGCGGCTCATTGACGCCCTCACGCACCTGGTAGCCCACGTAGAAATCGAGCAGGGGCTGGGCGAGGATCGGATCCTCGGAGCCGGCCTGCGTCGCGGCCGAGAACGAACACGCCGTGGTGTCGCAGTCCGGCACGTAGACGCCGAAGCCGAGGTCCTGCTTGATCTGCGCGAAGAAGCGGGAGAAGCGCGGATGCGGCGGCGGTGCGAGCGCGGTGATGACGTCGAAGCGCGTGCCGTCCGTGCCGCTCACCGCCTCGCGGCTGATGTTGATGCAGAAATCGACCATGTCCGCGATCGCGGCCTGCGCGGCGGTGGCGTCCGCGGGCGAGGCGAGGCCGGTCTCGCGATAGGCGAGCAACGCCTCGATGAAGAAGGCGTCGTAATAGGCCGAGCGGTGGCGGATCTGCACCGGCTCCCACATCGGCTCGGCGATGCCCCGCCAGGGCGGATTGATGATGGCGCCTGCGCTCGAGCGCGCGATGAACACGCGCGCCAGGTTGAACAGCAGCGAGGAGTTCTTGTAGCCGCGCGAGTTCAAGCCGGTCAGCGCCATGATCAGCTCGCGCCCGCGCAGGTCCGGGTCGCCGATCAGGTTGAACGCGGCAAAGGTCGGCAGAAAGCCGTTCTGGCGGTAGCTGCGGAGCAGATGATGCGCGCAGTCGCGGATCACGCTGTCGATTTCCGCCAGCGCCGGCGCCACACCGTTGAACGGCATCGGTGGCGGCTTGGGATGGTCGAGCGCGATGGTATCGAGGAGGTCGGCGACGGGACGGCCGACCGCTTCCCAGTCGGGCATGGCATCGTCACGCGCGCGGGTCAGTGCCGTGCGCAGCCGGGTCAGCCTCGCCTCATCGCGCAGGTCGGGCAGACCGGCGCGGCGGAGCAGCGCCCGCAGGGCCGGATTGCCAAGCGCGGTCTTGTAGAATTTTGCCAGATGCGGATCGCCGGTGGCCGGGCCCGCCAGCACGGGATCGCAGACGTCGTAAAGCGAGGGGCCGTCCTTCCGTGCCGTCAGGGCGCGGAAGGCGTGCCCGGCGAAATAATGAAAGCTCATGAATTACCTGGTCGCGCGGGGCCTTGCCGGGGTTCACGGCACGCCGTCCCGGCAGCGCGCCCATGTCTCCGCAAGTGATTGAAAAGTGTCACGAATTCGCGGGGAACACAAATGTGACCAATGTCACGGAAAAATTGGACACAGGAGCTGCCCGATCAGGGCTGAAAAAGGGCTCAAAGGATGACAAAATCCTCATCTGTGACGCTGCCAATTAACCAGCATATTCAGTGCTTTAGCTAAAAAGAAGGGCAATCTATTGCCGTGGGGGCGATATCCGGTTAAGGGTTTGTTTGGTGCGGCGCCGCAAATTGCGCGCAATTCGGGGACACATCCCCGGCCAATCCCTCAAACCTAAAGACGCCATCGCGCTACTCAGACAAGTGCGCGCGCCGCGATGGCTCCTGACAGGAATGAACCGAGATGAATGTAAGGCAGCTCGACATTTCCCGACGCACCATTGCGGTCGCCGCCGCCCTGATCGGCACGGTGTCGCTGGCGATCGGCGCCCACGCTGCCCTCAACATGCGCGCCCTCGATGCCGCCAAGGCGGTCTCGACCGCTGAGGTCACCGGCTCGGTCGGCCACACCTCGCGTCTCGCCCTCGTCATCGGCAATGGTCATTATCCCGACGCCAATGCGCCGCTGTCGCAGTCGATCAACGACGCACGTGCGCTGTCGTCCTCGCTGCGCAAAGGCGGCTTCGACGTTGACATGGTTGAGGACGCCAGCAAGGACGACATGGTCCGCGCCGTCAACCGCCTGAAGTCGAAGATCACGCGCGACAGCGTCGTCATGCTGTTCTTCGGTGGCTACGGCGTGCAAGCCGGCCGCGAGAGCTACATGCTGCCGGTCGATGCCGTGATCTGGAAGGAAAGCGACGTCCGCCGCCACGGCGTGTCGATCGAGAGCGTGCTCGAGATGATGAAGGAGCAGGGCGCCAAGGCCAAGCTCGTCGTCGTCGATGCTTCGCGCCGTAATCCCTATGAGCGCCGCTTCCGCTCATACAGCCACGGGCTGGCGCCGATCAGTGCGCCGGACAACGCGCTGATCCTCTCCTCTGCCTCGCCGGGCAAGGTCGCCGACGACGGCAAGGGCGAGCACAGCGTGCTGGTCAGCGAGCTCCTGAACAACCTCAATGCGCAGGGCAGCGCCGAAATCGTCTTCAACAAGACCCGTGTCGCCATCTCCCGCGCCTCCGAAGGCGACCAGGTCCCGACGGTGTCGTCCTCGCTCCTGGAAGACGTTCAGTTCGACCAGGCTGGCGGCTAGTTCCTCACACCCTGCAAGGTCTCGTGCCCCGGACGCGGCGCATCATGAAATGATGCGCTGCTGAGCGGGGGCCCATGCCTTCATGCGGAGCTTTCGGGAGAGATGGGTCCCGGCCCAGCGCAGCAGCGTGCACGCTGCTGCGCGTCCGGGACAAGAGCCCTTCTTACGCGTTTACTTCGTCTCCGCGCTCGCCGTTACCGGGCGAACTGGGTCGCCTTCGCGCAATAGCGCGCCGGCGCGGGCGACGACGATGTCGCCTTCATTGACGCCGTCGCGAATCTCGATATTGCCGCCGGACATCAGCCCGATCTCGACCCGCTTGGTCTCGACGCGGTTGCGGCGGATGATCTGCACCACGGTGCCGGCGGGACTGTACTGCACGGCGGTCAAGGGGACTGCGACATTGCAGCTCTGCCCGGTCTTGATCAGCGCGCGTCCGCTGGAATTCAGCAGCAGCCGCCGCGGCGTCGAGATGCCGATATAGACCATGCCCTGCTGGATGTTCGGCTCGACCGTCGGCCCGATCTTGCGCACCTTGCCGTCGATGTCGCCGGCACCCGCGACGCGCACGGTGGCCGGCTGATTCACCGCGAGCTTCTTCATGTCGGCGGTGGCGACCAGGCCGACGAGGTCATATTCGCTGCGCGCCACGATCGAGAACAGCGCTTCGCCGCGCGCCGAGGCCGGTGCGCCGATCTGTGCCGTCGAAGCGGAGATCACACCCGCGACCGGCGCCGTCACCTGGACTGTACCACCTTCGGGCAAGGCCAGCCGCGCCAGCACCTGGCCGGCGGTGATGGTGTCGCCGGCTTCCGCCAGCACCTCCGTCACCTTCAATCCGGGACGCTCGGGCCGCACCGAGCTTTCCTCGCGCGCGATGATCGTGCCGCTCGCCTCCACGATGTCTGAGAAACAGGACTTTGCCGCCTTCAGCACCGTGACGGCCGGTCCCTTGGGTGCCTCCTCATCGGCGGCGCGGGCCGGGAGAAGGCCAAGAAAAAGGCCAAGCCCCAGTGCGGTGGCCGCTGGAAGCAGGGTTTTGCGAGATTTGCGGGTGCAACGACGCATCGGACCAATCCACGGGATCAAACGCTTCACTCGATAGCAGATGGCGAGGGTCCACACCATGGCGCCCGAGTGGCAGGACGGATCGCCGCAGGTGCAGGTCACGGCAAGCCTTTGATTAGTCGCGGGATTGAAGATCAGGTTCGGCGCCTCGCGCCATCCGTCAGCTAGGGCGTTCGCCGAGCAGCCTACCGGTCGTGCGATTGATCAGGTGCAGGCGCGCGCACGCCGGACACGTCACCGAATCGTGCGTATCCCTGGAATCGGACAGCTCGGCCGTAAGCCGATGCTGAACGTTCATGCCGGTCTGCGGGCATTTGAAGACAATATGACGGTCCATCGCGTGCCGGAATATGACGGCAGCGAGCCGCGACCGAAACTACGGATGATTGCGTAGGTCGGTCGCAACTCCCGCCCTCTTACTGCAGCGCGATGAACTCCACCCAGTTCGGCTTCTTGCCGGTCGGATAGGACTTCAGTTTGGTTAACGCGCCGCTGGTTTGGTCGATCGCATAGACCGACATGCCGTCGGACAATTCGCCGAGGGCGGCGAGATAGCGGCCGGTGGGATCGATGTTGAAGCCGCGCGGCTGCTTCTCCGTCGGCACGGTGCCTACCGTGGTGAGTTTGCCGCTTGCCGGATCAATCTTGTAGGCGGTCAGCGTGCTGGTGGTCCGCTCCGAGGCATAGAGGAAGCGGCCGTCGGGCGTGACATGGATGTCGGCGGCCCAGGGTTTGCCGGTGAAACCTTCGGGGAGCGCCGTAGTCCGCTGGATCTCGCTCCACCCGCCGGACTTGGCGTCATAGCTGAACGCCGCGACGTCGCCGTTCAGTTCGTGGATGAGATAGACGTATTTGCCGTTGGGGTGGAATACGAAGTGCCGGGGACCCGATTTCTCAGGTACCTTGTAGACCGGCGGATCGCTCGGCGTCAGTTCGCCGGTGGTGGCATTGAAGGCGAAGGCCAGCACCTGGTCGGAGCCGAGATTGGTCGCAAACGCAAAGCGATTGTCGGGCGAGGGGATCAAGGCGTGCGCATTGAGCCCGGTCGGGATCACCTGCTTGGGCTCGCCGACGACGCCGGTATCAAGCAGCGGATTGAGCGTGACCTTGTTACCGCCATAGGAAGCGCTGAGCACGAACTTGCCGGTGCGATCGGTCATGACATAGGCCATGCTGTCGGCGAGCGGCCCGTTGCCGATGTGCTTGAGCGTGCCGGTCTTCGGATCGATCGCAAAGCTCACCGCCGAGAACGGCTGCGAGCGCACGCCGGCGATCAGCACGCGGCGATCGGGTGTCACCGCCAGCGGCGTCGAGGAGCCGGGCTTCTCTATGCCGGCGAAAGGCGCGGTCTGCACCGGGCTCATCTCGCCCTTGTCGTCGATGCGGAAGACGGAGATGTCGTTGCTGTCGGCATTGCCGACATAGGCAAATGTGTCGGCCATACCGGCGCGGACTCCGAATTGGGTGGCAAGAATGACGGCGCATGCCGCAAGCGGCAGTCGTTGCAGGATAGTACGGGGGGGCGGTCGAGACATCAGGCTTCCTCCAGCTTTCCAAAATCGCCCTTGCCGTCCGGCATGGCTTTTCTTGGTTGCCGGCGAGGATACAGGGCTCCCTGCCATTCCGCCAAAATCCACGTTGGATCGATCGATGTCGAAATTGTATCGGTCGGGTGTCGCAAAGCCGGCACCGTGACGCGAACCAATGTGGTGTGCATGAATTGAGTCCGGGCAGGCCTCAGAGGAGCTTGGTCATTGCCCCGCGAAAACGATCTTGAGGGTAAGCCCGATATGGGCGGCAAGCATGGCGGCCAGGCCGGCCAGCCTAAATCTCCGCCACGCCCAAAAACCAGCCAGCGCGATGAAGACGCGGTGGCAAAGCATCGGGGCCATCAAACCGAGCAGAGGCCGCCACCGACCAACAAGAGATAGTTCGGCAAGATATTGGCCCCAGGATAATGGCCTTGGGTGCGCTCACAGGCCGCAGCAGAAGAGGAACGGCATCGTCGTTCGGCTGTTCTAGAATTCCTGCTTGCGGCGGGAGGCTTTTGCGGAGGCTGACGTGTTTTGGATTTATTGGGACACCGCCTGGTCGATCATCATCAGCGGCATCATGTTCGCGACCATCGTCGCGCATCCCGACGCTGAGTTCGCGGAAGTGCGCGCGGCAAAACGATCCTGAGGCCTGCACTGCGTCGGGGCCGCGTGTCTCCGTAGTTCTGCGGAGTCAGCGCCGCCGCGCGTCGTTGTTCGATGCGACGGCCTTTGCCCGTATCGAGGTGAACCAAATCTTAGGCGCGCGACGGTAATTTTCCGCATCTTTCATAGGATGCGGCCCGCAATGAAATTGTCTGGCAATCCCTCCATTCGTTCGGTTCTGGGCGCCATCATCGGCATCCTCGGCCTGTTTCTGCTCGCCCAGCTCGCGACCGGACTCTATGGCGCGGTTGAGCGCAACGCCGCGGCGCAAAAGCTCGAGCGCTTTGCGGGCACCGACCAGCAGCTCTTTGCGACCCTGCTCGGCTTTCGCCTGGAGCGCGGCACATTCCTGTCGGCGCTGCTGGCGGAGGGGCCGGCCAACGCCAATGCTGACAATCGCATCGCCAGCAACCGGCAATTGTCGGAAGCCGCCTATAAGAGCGTGCTCGAGCGTCTCGAGGGCGTGACCGATTCCCGTCTCGCCGGTGCCCTGAGCCGGCTGGTCGCAATTCATGACGCGCTCGTGTCGCTTCGGCCCAAGGCGGAAGCCGCCATCCACCAGGCGAAGGCCGAGCGCGTCACGAAGCTCGCCGACGATTTCCGCAAGACCGCGCAGGATTATCTCGACGCGATTCTGGCGCTGACGGGCGAGCTCGAGAATGCGCTGAAGCTGAGCGATCCCGTGGTCGATCATCTCCTGGGCGTGAAGCAGTCGGCCTGGGCCGCGCGCAATTTCGGCGGCCTGATCGCGATCCGCCTGGAAGCCGCGGCGGCCAGTGCAAAACCCTGGAGCGCCGCCGACATGGTCGGCGCCGCCGAGGATACCGGCCGTGCCAAGCAGGCCTGGAGCCAGGTGCTGGATGCAGCCGGCCGCGCCGATGCGCCCGCCAGCCTCACCGACGTTGTCGCGCGCTCGAAGCAGGGCGAAGCCGCGGCCATGGTCGAGCGCCAGCAGGGTTTCATCAAGGCGCTGAGCAACAACCAGACGATCGACATCAAGATCGAGGATCTCTCCAAGCTCAACACCGCCATCCTCAACTCCAGCGTCGAGGCCGGTCAGGTCGCGCTGGCCGAGATGGTCGCGCGTGCCGGGCAGCAGATGAGCTCGGCGAAGTGGAGCCTGGTGTTCAATGGCGCGATGATGCTGGTCGCGCTCGCCATCACCGTGTTCGGCTTCATCCTCGTCAACCGCCGCGTCAGCGTCCCGATCCGGAAGTTGACTCAGGCGATGCGCCGGCTTGCCGAGCGCGACTATGCGATCGAGCTCGCCGGCATCGAGCGCGGCGGTGAGATCGGCGAGATGTCGCGCGCGGTGTCGGTCTTCAAGGAGAACATGATCACGGGTGATCGTCTCGCCGAGGAGCAGGCGGCAGAGCAGGCGCGCAAAGAGCGGCGCCAGCTTGTCGTCGAGCGGCTGATCGGAGAGTTCGAGAAGACCGTCACGGAATCGCTGCATACGCTAGCCTCGGCGTCCGGCGAACTGAACGCCACCGCGCACTCGATGTCGTCAACCGCCGAGCAGGGCTCGTCGAAAGCGGCCTCCGTTGCGTCCCTGTCGGGCGACGCCTCGTCCAATGTCCAGACCGTTGCCGCTGCCACGGAAGAGCTGTCGGCCTCGATCGCCGAGATCAGTCGCCAGGTCGCCGAATCGTCGAGCATTGCCGGGGCCGCCGCGGCGGAAGCTGATCGCACCAATGGCGAGGTCCAGGCGCTGGCGGACGCCGCCCAGCGCATCGGCGATGTCGTTGCGCTGATCACGGGCATTGCCGAGCAGACCAATCTGCTCGCGCTCAACGCCACCATCGAGGCCGCGCGTGCTGGCGAAGCCGGCCGCGGCTTTGCCGTGGTCGCATCCGAGGTGAAGAACCTCGCCACGCAAACCGCGAAGGCGACTGAGGAGATCACCGGGCAGGTCGCCGCAATCCAGGGCGCGACGCGTTCGTCCGTGACTGCGATCCAGTCGATCGGCACCACCATCCAGCGCGTCAACGAGATCGCAGCCGCAATTGCCGCCGCGGTCGAGGAGCAGGGCGCCGCCACGCGCGAGATCGCCCGCAACGTGCAGCAGGCCTCCCAGGGCACTAGGGAAGTCTCGCGCCATATCTCCGGCGTCTCACAGGCCGCCGGCCAGACCGGCGCGGCCGCCGGCGAGGTGCTCGATTCCGCCAAGGTGCTGGCGCGCCTGTCGGAGGATCTGAAACGCGAGGTCGAAAGCTTCGTCGAAGATCTCAGGGCAGCGTAGCGCGACTCCGCTCCGCTCTCCGTGCCCCGGATGCTGCGCAGCGCGCCGCCCTTCGCGGCGTGATGCGTTGCTGATCCGGGGACCACACCGAACGGCAAAGCGAGGTCCCGGTTCAGCAGCGCATCACGTCATGCTGCCGGGCATGAAGCAGCGTATCAGCGTGCGGCCGTTGACGTAATACGGCCAGACCATGGTGCGACCGGCGCGGTTCGGCTCGGTGATCACGGTGTCGTCGGGCACCTCCACCCACATACCTTCGAGACGAACGCGGTAATGGCCGTCCCGGGTGTCCCAGTCGGCATCGGCTACCGCGGTGCCGTCGGCGTCCGCGCAGCACGGGCCGCCGCCTTTGCTGTGCAGGCTTTCGAACCAGCCTTTGAGGGGGGAATTCGCAAACCGGCCGTCGTCGCGGCCTTGTACGGGGGCGCCGATCACGGCAAGCGCCACAACGAGAGGGGGTAACCGATAGCCGACAGACATCCTTTCGCCTCTTGGGTTTCGCACGCAAAACAAAACGTCCGGCCCCGAAGGCCCGGTGCGCACGTGATGCATTTTCAGCTGACACCCCCCGGCCGGACTGTTCCGCATCAGCGATTGCGACAACCCACGGGTCGAAGGTTTGATCCTATTTGGGAACGCGCATCATTGCGGCCCTATCGGTCAGAATCTGTGACCGATTGCCGATCGTCCATTTTGTCGACTTGATGCGGGAGCGAATTGAGCGCAGGTTTGCGCCCGTGATTTGTCGTGAAGGGCTTAAGGGGCTTTGGGATTCATGGTGATCGCATCGAGGGCGACAATTGCCGTTTGCTCGTTCCTGCTGGTTGCGGCCGGCGGTACCGCGATCGCTGTCGGCACCGGCGGGCTGTGGCAGGCGTTGCGCGGCGGGGCCGAGGTCAAGGTCGCCGACGGCAAGGCCCAGGTCGAATCCAAGCCGGAAGCCGGGGCGGCGCTCGCGGCGCCGACATTCCTGCCGCCGAGCGCGCCGTCCGTCGCACCGTCAGCGGCGCCCAGCAATGACGTCGCCACCGCGCTCGGCAAAGCGCAGTCCGCGCTCGCCGATCTGCCGGCGCCGACCGCTCCGCCGCCGGCTGCTAGCGAGGAGACCGGGCCGCGTTTCGATGTCGCTCGCGTCGATGATGACGGCGAGGCGGTGATCGCCGGCCGCGCCGCGCCGGGCGCACGCGTCGAGCTGCTGCGCGATGGCGAGAGCCATGCCTCCGCAGTTGCCGATGCGTCCGGCCTGTTCGTGATGACCCCGCCAAAGCTGCCGCCGGGCAGCTACAAGCTCAGCCTGCAATCGACGGCGCCGGACGGCAGCGTGACGAAATCGAGAACCGACGTTCCCGTGACGCTGAACGCGATGGCGCAGCCACCGCGCGCCGCACAAGCGCGTACCGATGTCGCCAAGGTTGCGAAGGACACGCCCACCGGCGAAGCTCCTGTGAAGGAGGCCAGCGCGGCAGCCTCACCGGCCGCCGCGCCGAGCACCGCGCAATCCACTTTGGCACTCGCCGCCGCGCCGTCCGCCGAGAAGGGTCCGTTGCGCTCCAAGGTGGAGACGACGGGTTCGACTAGCTCCAACCGCATCGTCATCCGGGGCGACAGCCTCTGGCAGATCAGCCGCCGCGCCTACGGCGATGGCCTCAGCTACGCCCTGATCTACAACGCCAACCGCGACAAGATCCACAACCCGGACCGGATCTATCCCGGCCAGACATTCGTCTTGCCGCGCAAGGCAAGGTGAGGGGTTCTCGATCCCGCAAATCCTAAGGTGGGTTGCCTGAGCGTGGGAACTTTCTGTTCCAACGCGCGTCATTGACGTTATGACGAGATGCGGCTTGGCGCGAAGGAGGGAGCCAAGGTGACCATCATGTCGAAATCCCGCCTTGGACTCGCGGTGGCCGGCATCGCGCTGATCATTCTCGCGCTGCTGCCTGGCGTCGCCGAGGCCGGCTTCGGCCTGCGGGTCGGCGGTCCTCTCGGCGTCGCGCGTTTTGCGATGGGGCGGATGCTGGGTGTCGCCGGAATTCGCCACATGCGCATGGCCGCGCGGCACAATCGTGCCCGGATGGCCGCGCTGCGCCCGCAGGACCTCCGCCCCGCCGCGGACGCCGTGCGCCCTACCGTTCGCGCCCAGCTCACGGCGGTTGCTGCACTCGCAGGCTGGCGCGGTGGCCGCGCCGGGCAAGGCTGGTGGCAGCACGGCGATGGGACCTATGGCTGGGTCGGCCCCCTGTTCTGGCCGTTTGCTGATGACGACATCACCGATTTCACGATGCGCGGCGACGGCACCGCGCTGTGGGCCTATGGCTACGGCGATATCTATGCCGCAATCTTCGCGCCCTACGCCCCAACCGAGCTCGCCGCCTACACGGCGCCTGGCCGCCGTCACCGCAGGGTCCCCGAGCTCCAACAGCTCTGCGACACCGGCGATGCCGTGGGCCTTCCGATCGATGCGATCCTGCGCACGGTGCAGCCGAACGAGGTCCAGCGCGCCGGCCTCGACGAGCTCGCAAGTGGTTGGGCCTCGGCAGGCGCGACTATCCGCGCCGCCTGCCCGACCGAGGCGGCCGCCAATGCACGCGATCGCTTCGCGCTGATGCAGCGCCGCCTCGAGGCAATGATCAACGCGGTGGATGCGGTCGCGCCGCAGCTTGAAAAATTCTACGGCCTGCTCGACGACGAGCAGAAGTCGCGCCTCAACGCGCTCGGCAAGGAGGGCCGCGGGAACGCCGCCGAGACCAAGCGCAAGGAGATGCAGGCTGCAGCCTGCAGGGCGCCCAGCGAGCCCATGAGCGACGAGCAGGCCCAGCGCCAGTACGAGCAGCTCGCGAAGCAGCAATGGCCGGCCGACGATATCGGGGCCGCGCTGCGGCTCGACGATACCAAGCGCGCCGCGCTGGAGGTGCTGCAAGACACCACCATGGGCACCATGGAAGCCCTATCTCCCTGTGCGCCGCAGAACCTGCACACCCCGCAAGCCCGCCTCAAGGCGGTGAGGGCGCGGCTGGATGCCATGCTCGAGGCGGTGAAGACCGTGGGCGACGCGCTCGACGATTTCGAGTGGGGCCTCTCCGACGAGCAGAAGACGCAGTTCGAGGCGATGGGGCTGAAGCGCGGGGTGTGATCGGATGCTGCGCGCGCAAAAGCCGCGGAGAGCGCGCAAGCGCTCTCCGTATCACAGCTCTCTTGCTCAGCTGAAGAAGTGCCCGCCCGAGGCCAGCGCGTAGGCCTGCCATTGATGATCGAGCACGATCGTCTCATGACTGCCATTGCTCTGGCTGATATCGAGCACGAGGTCGTTGGCGCCGCCGCGATGGGCGGAAACATCGGCGGAATCCTTGACGAGGTCGACCAGCGCCGCCATCGAGTTCACCACCGCGCCGGATCCAGCGCCCTCGCCGGTGTCGAGCACGGTTGCGGGGTGCGTGCCAGTCGAGGCGAATGTGCCGGCCTCGTAGTCGTAGAGCACGAGGCTGTCGCCCTTGCTAAAGTTCAGGTCGAACACCGCGTCGGTGGCGTGCTGGCCAGCCGTCTGGTCGGTGCCGTTGAAGCGGAACTGGTCCGCGCCCCGGCCGCCATAGAGCAGATCGTTGCCGCCGCCGCCATTGAGCACGTCGGAGTGCTGTCCGCCGATAAGGACGTCATTGCCGCCCTTGCCGTCGAGGAAGCTGCCGACCGGGCTGAACAGTCGTGCGACGAGCAGATTGTTGCCATCCGTTCCCTCGACCAGATTGTCCGAAACGACGGTGACGTTGGTGCCCCCGTTGCCGTCGGAGGCGAGCTGGAAATTCAGCCCCGACGCATAGGCATGTGCGTCGAGCTGGAGTGTGATCGTCCCCGCGTTGCCGCCGGTGATGGTGAGCACATTGTCGGCCGATAGCGTCGCATGCGTCGCCTTGCCGATGCCGGCAAGATCGATGGTATCGCCGACGGCAAAGCCTTCGATCGTATTGTCGAGATGGCCGTGGCGGAGCGCTGCCTGGTCGATCTTCAGCGTCTGCGCGCCGTCCTCGAAGGTGATCGCGCCGGTGCCCGCGGCATCCAGCGCCGCGAGCTCCAGCGTGCCGGCATGCAGCGTGGTGCCGCCGCTGTAGCTGTTCGTTTGCGTGAGCACGGTGGTGCCGGCACCGGCCTGGTCGAAGGCGCCGCCGCCGGAGATCACGGCGTTGAACTGGAACAGGTCCGAATGCTCGACGGCGAATTTGCCGTTGTCGGTGACGTTGCCCGTCAGCGAGCCGCCGTCGGCGACCGCAAGTTCCGCGCCATGCGCCACCGTGATGCCGGACGAGAAGCTTTCCGCGTCGGTGACGGACCAGTTGCCGCCTTGTACGTCGAGCACCTCGAAGTTCACCGCATGCGCCAGCGTGCCGGAGCCCGTGCCGAGCAGGTTGAACGTATCGGTGCCGTCGCCACCGTCGATCGTCGCGGTGAAGGTCGACCCCGTGTAGTCATTGAGCACATCGTCGCCGCCGCCAAGCGCGACACTGCCCTCGATCGTGCCGTGATTGGTGATGGTATCGGCGAACGTGTCCGTGATGGAGATCGCTTCGCCATTCCCGCCGTGGATGAGGCCCCAATTCTGGATCGTCGTGGGCGCCCAGCCATTGCCGCCGTTGCTGCCGTTGCTGCCGTTGGGTCCGCCGGCGCCGTCGCTGTCGTTGACGGTGATCGCGCGCTCGAAGCTGGTGATGACGCCGCCGATCTCATTGATGATCGTGCCGCCGCCGATGGTGACGGCCTCCTGGAGATCGACCGTTCCGTCCGACTCGACGACATGCACGCCGGTCGCCTGGATGGTGCCGAAATTGTCGAGCGTCAAAAGGCCGTCCACGTCGATACCGTCGCCGTCCACGGCCTGCGACGGATCGCCGCCGAGATAGCCGCCGGTGCCGACGATCGTGCCGTGATTGGTCACGTACGTCATCGAGAGGCTCGGCGTGTCCATGTTGATGCCGCTACCGAGATGCCCGGTGATCGTGCCCTCGTTGTAGACGGTGATCGGCTGCTCGCCCGTGATGCCGTGGCGGGCGCCGTCGATGGTACCGCCAGCAAAGTTGTTGACGATGCCGCCGCCCGCATTCGACTGGAAATCGATGCCGTCGTTGCCGCTGTCGCCGGCGCCGTTCTGCGCGACGATCGCGCCCCAATTGTTGATCGTGGCGTGCGCGCCGGGCCGGATGGCGTCGGCGTCGGCTGCGCCGATCAGTCCCCCGGCGTAATTGTTGATGGTGACGATCGCGGATTTGAGATTGTCGAAATCGAGCGCCTGGCCGCTGGCGGTGCCGCTGATCGTGCCGCCGCTGTAGCTGCCGGAGACGATGACGCCGGAATTGTTGACGGTGACTGATCCCGCATGGCCGTCGGCGGCGGGAGCGATATCGGTGTTGATGCGAATGCCGTCATTGGTTAGCGACACGAGCTCGGCGCCGCTCGCATTGTTGAAGGTGAGGCTGCTGCCCCGGTGAGCGAATTCTTGCCGGTGTCGATGCCCCGGGTCGTTGCGCTGATGATTCCGAAATTGTCGATTTCGGTCGTGCCGCCGGTCCAGGTGATGTCGGTGGTGTCGGATAGCGTGCCGCCGGCGGCAATCGTGCCGATGTCGCCATTGCCGACGGTTTTCGCTTTCGTGTCTGTCACGCCGCTCGCCACGGTGAACGAAGCCATGATCCCTCCCTGTGTCCCGGAAAAATCGACGCCGGACGGCGTCAGCGCATGATGTTGGTTGCGGCCGCGAGCCGTAGCGGGAGTGCATGACGACGGGATGACGATTGATCAGCCGGCTGTGGACTTCCGACACGAATTGATTTGCCCGGACGCCGGCGGGCGCCAGGGAAGAATGCCCGGCTGCGTCTCCGCACGACACCGCGACGATGTCCTCGCCATGGACGCGATAGTCGTCCGGCAGCTTCAAGGTATCTAGTCGTCGTCCTGGCCTTCGCCAGGACGACCCTGGAGACGATCTGGCGCTCCTCACGGCCGAGGGAGCCGCAATAGCTCACATCCTCCGCCGCGCCGCCGACGCATCCACGACATTGTCGACTTCCTCGCGCCAGCTCAGGATCTCCATTGCGAGCACGGGGTGATTGAAACCCTTGAGCTGGAGATCGTCGAGCGGGCGGGCTTCGACCCATGGCTCGACGATGCCGTAGACGCGCCGCGCGACCACGATCTGGCCGGCCTTGGCCTCGTCGCACAGGCGCGAGGCGAGGTTGGTGACGCTGCCGATCGCGGCATATTCCAGTCGCTGCTCGAAGCCGATCTGGCCGAGCGTGGCATAGCCGAGCGCGACGCCGACGCCGAAGCCGAGCGAATGGCCGCGGTTCTTCCATTTCTCGGTCAGCTTGCCGACCGCATCGCGCATCTCGACCGCCATCTTCACCGCGCGCTTGGTGTGGTCGGCGAATTGAATCGGTGCGTTGAACAGGATCATCACGCCGTCGCCGGCGAAGCGGTCGAGCGTGCCCTCGTAGCGATGGATCAATTCGCCGAGCGCTGCGTGGTATTCCCGCAGCACGTTCATCGCCTCTTCCGGCTCGGTCGCTTCGGTGAATGAAGTGAAGCCGCGCAGATCGCAGAATACGACGGTGACCTCGCGGCGGTGGCTGTCGAGCAGCGCATCGTGGCCGTCCGAGGAGGCGATGAGCTGCGCGACCTGCGGGGCGAGGAAGCGTTCGAGGCGCTTGATGCGGCCGATCTCGCCGAGCTGCTTCTCGACGCGCTCCTCCAGCGAGCGGTTCCAGTTGCGCAGCTGCTCGGTCTGCTCCTGAAGCTTCGCAGCTTGCTGCTGCACCGTCTCATGGGCAGCCGCAAGCTCGCGGCCCTTGTGGTCGACCTCGGTGAAGAGGCGCGCATTGCGCATCGCCAGCTCCGCCTGGTGCGCGAAGGTGCGCATCAATCCGGTGAGGCTGCTTGCGAACTCGCCGCTCGCGCGACGCAAGACCACCAGCGAGCCGAGCGTGCCCTGCTGGTCGACCAATGGCACCACGAGCACGGAATGGAAGCCGGCGTTGACGGCGACGTCGCGCAATGGCTGCCCGGTCGCCTCATCGAGATCGGGAAGCGCGATCGGCTCGCCGCTCCTTGCGGCATCGCTGAGCAGGCTCGCGCCCTCGTCGATGGTGACGTGCGCGCCGTCGGCCGACTTGTCGATGCCATTGGCCTCGACCAGGTTGAACTGGTGTTTCTCGGCATCGTAACCGTAGATCAAGACCGCATCGGCCTGGGTGATCTCGAGCGCGCGCGCTGCGATCGTCGGCAGCACGGCATCGAGATCGAGCGAGGAGGCGACGGCGCGGCCGACCTCTTCCAGCACTTTGAGCTCGTTGATCGACTGTGCGAGGTCGCGCGTGCGCTCTTCAACTTTGGTTTCCAGGCTCGAATAGGTCTCCTGGATCTGGTTCGCCATGCTGTTGAACTGATTTGCCAGTCCCTCCAGCTCGTCGGAGGTGCGCACGTCGATGCGGTGGCTGAAATCGCCCTCGCCAAGCCGATGCGCGCCGGCGCTGAGCGCGGTGATCGGGATGAGCATGCGCCGCGCCAGCAGCGTGCCGGCAAGGATCGCGACCAGCAGGCCCATGCCGATCAGGAGCGCGACCCGCACCAGCTGGTCGCGGATCGGCGTCAGCGCCTGCGCAGTCGGCTGCTCGAACAGCACCGTCCAGCCGAGCTTTGGCACTTCGCTTGTGGCCGTCAGCACCGCGTGGCCGTTGAAGTCGGTGCCGGAGGACGCACCGTCGCGATCGGAGGCGATCGCGGCTGCGACCTGTGGCAGCTTCGAAAGGTCGGCGGCGACTTCGGGCCCCTTCGACGATGTCGCCAGCACCCTGCCATGCGGATCGACCACATAGGCAAACGCAACCTTGCCGACCTGGGCGTCGGACAGGAAGTCGGCGATGAAGCCGAGGTCGACCTCGGCGAGCGTGACGCCGGGCTTGAAGCCGGAATGAGCGACCGAGATCGACATGAACGGCTCCTGGTCGACGAAATGAGCCGGTGCGTAACTGGTGCCGCGGGCGACGGCGTCGGTGAAGCGCATGTCGCGCGCGTAGTCCGTGCTGCTGCCGCTGGAGACCGCGGCGCGCGACACGCGCTGCACCACCTGGCCCTCGCCGTCGAGTTGGGTGAGCCTGCTCACGGCCGAAACCTGGTTCAGGAGCTGGACATAGTCGGCGCGGCGTTTCTCGATGGTGTCCTGCGAGGCGCGCGTCACCCAGCTGATCTGGCGCTCGAGATCGAACATCGATTGCTCGATGCGCTTGGAGACGGCCTGCGCCTTCTCCTCGAGGCCGTCGGTCAGACTTGTCCTGGTGGCGCGATAAGAGATCCAGGTCTCCATCGCGCCATTGACCGCGAGCACGAACACGACGAGGCCGACGAGGGACGCGACATATTTGGCGAACAGGCCCTCGCGGAAAAACCAGGTCTTGTCTTTCGCTCCCGCCATCCAGATCCTCACGCGCCACGGCCGATGCAGGGGCTGCCGGCCGTTCTAGCACAGTTCCGCCTGCACAGCCGCCCAAGCCTGCCGGATATGGGATAAGGCGCTGGCCGAACAGGAGATTAATTGTCGCTGCAACCCAGCTCTTTCCGTTCCCGCCCCCCGTTGCGGGGGAGGGCAGTACCCCGGCAAAGGCTGCCCAAAGGAACACCCGCTGTTGCAAAAACTACCGGTTAAACAACTGACGCAGCACGTCATTCATCGGCTGGCTGTCTTGCTGCTCGGCGGGCGGATTGTCGGGCGGGGTGTTCTGGGCCGGCGGCGTCGGCGAGGCTTGCGGCGCCGGATGCGCCGGCGTTCCGGGCAGGCCGCGGCTGCGGCCGGTGCTGGTCCCGGGGGCGGCGCCGGACAGGCCCTGCTGGATCAGATTGCCGATCGCCTCGCCCAGCGCGCCGCCGAGCGGATTGTTTTGCGACGGCTGGCCTTGAGGATTGGCATTGCCGGCATTGTTTCCGCTTGGCGCAGTGCCGCCGAGACCGAAGCTGCCCAGGATGTTGCCGAGTCCGGCGCCATCGGGACCAAACAGGCCCTTGCCCATTTCGCGCAGCTTTGCGTAGGCCGCCTCCGGATTGTCGAGCACGCCCGCCATGTCCGGATAGATTTTCGGCTGCGACCAGGAGCCCTCGATCATCACGGGAATGCCGAAGCCGACGGGATCGGAGGTGCGGCCCTGGCCCTCGGTGGTCATCACCAGTTTCGGTTCGACGCGAAAACCCATCATCTTGGTGTCGAGCGCGATCGTGCCGGCGCCGGTCACGCGCACCAGCGGGCCGATCAGGTTGAGATCGGTCGTCACCGCCTGGCCCTTGTCGATGCGGAAGGAGGCAGAGAGCTGCGTCAGATCCGTGCTCTGCTCCTGGCTGTCCTGCCAGCCGGACAAGGTGGACGTGGTTAGCGATCGGATCATCTGCGCGACATTGATGCCGCGGATGGCGCCGTCCTGGAAGTTGGCGAACACCGTGCCCTGCATGTTCGCCATCAGCGCGCGCTGGCTGGTGCCTGCGGAGCGCACCGCGATCTTTGCCTGCAGCTTGCCGTCGAGCCGGTCGAAATCGGCGAGCCCCTTGAGCAGCGGCAATGCGCGCACGCCGACGAGGTCGGAATGCATGGCAAAGTTCGGCGCACCGCCGGTCGCATCCAAAATCACCTCGCCGGAGACCTGGCCGCCATAGGCGCCGAGATCGGTCGTGCCGGCCTTCAGCACGCCGCCGGCGAGCTTTGCATCAACCGCGAGAGGCGCAAAACGTGCTTCGCCGATATTGGCCTCGGTCGCCGAGACCCTCATCTGCGCGTCGACATAGTTGAGTCCGGAGACGCTGATCGGCGCATCGCTCCAGGGTTGACCGGCGGCACCGTCGGCGGATTTCGACAGGGGAATGTCGAGCCGCTGGAAGTCGAGATCGAGCTTGAGCAGCGGTTTGCTGGCGATGTCGACCGAGGCCCAGCCGTTGAACGCGCCATCGCCGAGCGTGCCGGTGATGCCGTTGATCATCACGATTGAGCCGTTCAGCCGCGCCTCGGCGTGGCCGCCGAGCTGCGATTGCAGCAGGCTCGGCGCGTCGACGGCGAAGTCGAGCGGAATCGTCTGCCGCTCGACCGGCGCCGTGGGCACCACGGCCTTGATGTCGAACTTGATCCCGTGATCGCCAGCCCGCGCCGTGCCCTTGAAGTTGACCTTGCGATCGGCATTCACGGTCGCGTCCGCATTGATCGCGCTGAGCCGGCTCTCGACACGGTCGCGCGCGACCGAGAACGCCACTTCACCGTCGGTGACCTTGATGCGATCGATGCTGACGTCACCGGCGGCCAGCGGCACCGCCGGCTTCGATGCCGCGGCCGCGTTCGGCATGCGCTCGCGCAGCAGCGGCTGGTAGAGTACGGGATGGGTGACGAGGAGATCGCCGATCCTCGGATGGCCCGACCACACGCTCGCCAGCGACATGTCGGCCTGAACGCTATCGACGGTGAGGCGGCTGATGCCGGTGCGGTCCTTCGGATCCTGGAGCGTGAGGTCGCTCAGCGTCACGTTCAGCGTCGGCCACAGGCTGACCTTCGTGTTGCCGGCGATCGTCAGGCGGTAGCCGGTCGCGCTTTCCACCCGCGAGGTAATCGCCGAGGTCAGGAATCCGGAGGGGACCCCGATCACCAGTAGAAGCGCGATGACGATGATGACGGCGGCGACCGCAGCGCCGGCGAATTTCACTGCTCTCATGTCGACTTTCCAAACGGATAGCGGCGTCGAACCCGGCCGGGCCGATAACCCGTCCGTTGCCCGTCAGTCTATCCCGGGAGGGGAAACCGCTCCAAGCTGCCAAAAATAAACAGGGGGTGCTGCAAAGTTATGTGACTTATGACACACTTCCCTCCGCGGGTTTTCCGCGAAATCTGATGTTGATGGTTCCAAGGGAATTGCCAAGGGTTTGCCAAGGGATTGCCGAGGGGGATTTGCCAGGGGGACTACCAAGAAATCTGAAAAAGGGAATTGCAATGAGCAAACAGGCCGAATTTGCGGTCATTCTGAAAATGAATGCGATGTTCGCCGACCTCGGTGCGGACGAACTTCAGCGCTTGTCCAATCTCTGCCACACCCAGCATCTGGCGAATGGCGAAGTGCTGTTCCAGAAGGGCGACCCCGGCGATGCGCTGTTCGGCGTCCGCCGCGGCCAGGTCCGGATCGAAACCGGTGCCTCCGACGGCAGTCGGCTGACGCTGAATTTCATGGGACCGGGAGACCTGTTCGGCGAGGTCGCCGTGCTCGACGGCCAGGACCGCACCGCGGATGCAACCGCGGGCGAGGCCAGCGAGTTGTTCGTGCTGCGGCGCGAGGACTTCCTCACCTTCCTGGAGCGCGAGCCGAAGGTCGCGATCAAGATCATCATGCTGCTCTGCCAGCGCATCCGCTGGCAGAGCGAGCGCATGGAAGAATCCATGCTCCAGCCTCTGCCGGTGCGGCTTGCCCGCAGGCTCTGCGCGCTCGCCGCCGATTTCGGCTCGGAGGTGCATATTTCGCAGGAGCAGCTCGGCATCTTCGTCGGCGCCGCCCGCGAAAGCGTCAACCGTCAGCTCCAGGCCTGGCGCAAGGAAGCGATCCTCGACCTGCAGCGCGGTCGGATCCTGCTCAAGAACATGCCCAAGCTGACGTCGATCGCGCGGAATGAATAGGGGTAGGTAACACCTACTCCGCGGCCGGATGCACAATGCTCTTCGGCACCGGCGTCGCTTGAGTAGGCGCAGCCGCAGCCGTCGGCGCAGCATGGTGCTCGTCGGCGTCCGTATCGGCGCTGTGCACGATCAGTCGCTTGCCGAAGCGCCAGATCAGCGCGCCGATGTCGTCCATCACCATGAACATCGCGGGCACGAAGACCAGCGACAGCACGGTCGAGAAGATCAGGCCGCCGATCACCGCGAGCGCCATCGGCGAGCGGAACTCGCCGCCGGCGCCGACCGCGAGCGCGCTCGGCATCATGCCGGCGACCATTGCGATCGTGGTCATCACGATCGGGCGGGCGCGCTTCATGCCGGCGTCGATCATGGCTTCGTCGCGCGGCTTGCCCGCGTGGATCGCTTCGATCGCGAATTCGACCAGCATGATCGCGTTCTTGGTCACGATGCCCATCAGCATCAAAATCCCGATCCACACCGGCGTGGTCAGTTGCTTGCCGGTCACGAGCAGCGCCGCGATCGCGCCGCCGATCGACAGCGGCAGCGAGAACAAGATGGTGATCGGCTGCAGGAAGGTGCCGAACAGCAGCACCAGCACGGCGTAGACCATCAACAGGCCGGCGGTGATCGCGGTGGCAAAGCCATCCGACAGCTCGTTCAGGCTTTCGGCGTCGCCGGACGGGCTGACCCTCACGCCCTTCGGCAGGCTCTTCATCACCGGCAGCTCGTAGATCTTCTTGGTGGCATCGCCGAGGGCGGCGTGGCCGACGAGGTCGGCGGCGACGGTCGCCTGGCGTTCCCGGTCATAGCGGTTGATGGTGGTCGGACCCTGGTCGAGCTTGACGTCGGCGATGACCGAGAGTGGCACGCCGCCCTTCTCGCCATGCTCGCCGAGCGGCACCCGCAACTGTTCGAGCGTTTTCAGATTGCCACGCGCGGCATCTTCGAGCTGAACGCGGATCGGCACCAGCCGGTCGCCGACGTCGAACTTCGCGAGCGCAGGTCCGACGTCGCCGATGGTCGCGACGCGGATGGTCTGCGACAGGATTTCGGTCGAGACGCCGAGCCGCGCCGCAAGCTCGGCGCGGGGCTCGATACGCAGCTCGGGCCGTTCGAGCGCGGTTTCCGAGATCACGTCGGAGATGGTCGGGATCCGCTTCATCTGCGTCGCAAGCTCGCTCGCGACGTTGTTGACGATGTTGGCGTCGACGCCGGTGACGACCAGCGAGATTGCGCGCAGGCCGTTCTCGTCGAGGAACCAGAAGCGGATGTCGGGGATGCTCTCGAGCTCCTGGCTGATCGAGGATTCCAGCTCGCGCTGGGTGATCTTGCGGTCGCGCTTCGGTGTATAGTTGATAATCAGGGAGGCGCGCCGGACCTCCTGCGTGCCCGGCGGGACTCGGCCGCCGTCGACGAATATGCTCTTGACCTCGGGCCGCTGGCGCAGGCGCGCGACGATGTCCTCGGTGACCTTCTCGGTATAGGAGAGCTGGGTGCCCGGCGGCAGCTCGATCGCAAGCAGCGATCGTGCGCTGTCCTGCGCCGGCAGGAAGCCCTGCGGCAACAGCGTGATGCTCCAGATCGAGGCAGCGAAAATGCCGAAGCCGATCAGCACGGTGATGAAATAGTGCTTCACCGACCATGCCACGATCTTGTGGTAGGTGCGCAGCACGCGGCCGGGTGGCGGCTCCTGGTGATTGTGATGCTTGAGGAAATAGGCGGCCAGCATCGGGGTGACGAAGCGCGCGGCAAGCAGCGAGAAGAACACCTGTACCGAGACGGTGATGCCGAACTGCTTGAAGAACTGCCCGGCGATGCCGGACATGAAGCTCGCGGGGGCAAAGATCGCGATGATCGTCAACGAGATCGCGATGACCGCGAGCCCGATCTCGTCGGCAGCTTCCAGCGCGGCACGGTAGGGCGACTTGCCCATGTTCATGTGCCGCACGATGTTCTCGATCTCGACGATGGCGTCGTCGACCAGAATACCGGTCGACAGCGTGATGGCGAGGAAGCTGACGAGGTTGAGCGAGAAGCCGAGCAGGTCCATCGCCCAGAAGGCCGGGAAGATCGACAGCGGCAGCGAGATCGCGGCGATGATGGTGGCGCGCAGGTCGCGCAGGAACAGCAGCACGATGATGACGGCAAGGATCGCACCCTCGAACAGGGTCGAGATCGCCGCCTCGTAATTGCCCTTGGTATATTCGACCGAGGTGTCGATCAATTTCAGGTCGACGTCGGGATAGGCGATCTTGAGCGCATCGATGCGCTTCTGCACGGCGGCGGCCACCACCACGTCGCTGGCGCCCTTGGAGCGCTTGATGCCGAGGGCGACGACCGGCTCGCCGTTGAAGCGGGCGAAGGTGCGGCGGTCGGCGATGGTGTCGGTGACGGTGCCGAGATCGTCGAGCCGGACCTCGCCGCCGCCGAACAGCGGGATCATGGTGCCGGCCAGATCGCTCAGCGTCTTGGCGCCGGCCAGTGTCCGGATCGCCTGGTCGTTCTTGCCGATCTCGGCGCGGCCACCGGCGACGTCGACATTGGTGCCGCGCAGGCTCTGGCTGACATTGACGGCCGTCAGCCCCATGGCCTGTAACCGGTCGGGATCGAGCGAGACCAGAATCTCGCGCTCGACACCGCCGATGCGCTCGACCTGGGCGACGCCGCGCACGCCCTGCAGCGCGCGTTTGACCACGTCGTCGACGAAATAGGAGAGCTGTTCTGGTGTCTTGCCGGGCGAGATCGCGGCATAGGTGACGATCGGCAGGCCGATGACGTCGACGCGCTGGATCAAGGGCTCGGTGACGTTCTGCGGCAGGTTGGAGCGCACCCGCGTGACCGCGTCCTTGACGTCGTTCAGCGCGCGGTCGGTGTTGGTTTCGAGCGCGAACTGGATCGTGGTCACCGACAGGCCGTCGGTGATCTGCGAAGTGATGTGTCGCACGCCCTCGACGCCGGAGACCGCGTCTTCAACCGTCTTCGTGACCTGGGATTCAAGCTCGGCGGGAGCTGCGCCGAATTGCGACACCGCGACCGAGATCACGGGGATGTCGGCCGAAGGCAATCGCGTCACCGCGAGCTTGGTGAAGGACACCCAGCCCAGGATCAGGAGAATGATGGAGAAGACGACCGACGGCAGCGGATTGCGGATCGACCATGCCGAGATATTGAGAGCCATCAGCGTACTCGCGATCGATCGAGTTCATCGGCGAAGACGGTCTTGATCTGGTCGCCGTCATGGAGCGAAGAGCCGGCGTCGGCCACGACGATTTCGCCGACGTCGAGACCTTCCAGGATTTCCGTTGCGGTGTCGGACGTCAGCCCGACCCGCACCCGTCGCGTCTCGACCGTGTTCCCTTTGACCACCTGGACGGTGAGATGGTCAATGGCGGTTTTGGGAACCGCAACGCCGCAGCTCCGCTTGGCGTCGATGGAGGCGCGGGCGAACATGCCGACCCTCAGTGACGGATTGTTGGCAACGCTGATCCGGACGTGGCCGAGCTGCGTGGCGCGGTCGATCTCGGGTGAGACCAGCCGGACGCGCCCGATCAGGTCGGGAGCATCGTCCCTGCTGATCCGCACCGTGGCGCCGGGATTGAGCTTGGTCATATGCACGGCCGGCACCTGCGCATCGAGCTCGATCTCACCGCCCACGGCAATGCGGAACATCGGACCCGCCTGCGGCGAGGCCGGGGCACCGACGACGGTGCGGACTTCGGTGACGAGGCCCGCGGCAGGCGCCTTGAGCGAGATCGGTCCTTGCGGTCCCGGCCGTGCCGGCTGTCCTGGCATCTGCGGGGGCGGGCTCAATCGCGCCAGTTCCTGGTTCTCAGTGACCGTGGCGCCTTCGGCGACGAAGAGGTCGGTGACGCGCGACCCTTCCTGGTCGACGGTCACCACGGCCTCGCGGCGCGGCACGAAAAAGCCGGTCACGCGCACCAGATCGGAAAAGCAGGCATTGGTCGATTTCGTCACGACCACGACGGCGTCTCCGGGTGTTTCCTTCACCTCCGGGCGATGGCGGTTCTCGAACCAGTAATAGCCGACGCCGAGCACAACGATGAACGCCGCGGTTCCCGCGGGCTTGATATATTCGGTGATGTTCATCGCCGGATCATCCTGGCCTGGCTCGCTGTCGCCGGCTCGCGGCCTGCCACTGAAAGAGTTTCCCCGAAACGAAGCTGCGTCCCGCAAGGCTGCGGGACGCGCGTCGGACGCACGAACTTACACCACACGACCGGTCACTTGCACAACGTGTCGGGGTTATTTGGCCGCAGTAGTCTTGTTTTCCATATTGACGACCTGCACCCGGCGATTGACCTCCGCCATCGGCTGGCTCGGATCCTTCAGCTTGCTCTTGCCATAGCCGACGGTGACGAGATCACCTGCGGAAATGCTGTACTTGTCGATGAGGTAGCGCTTGATCGCGTCCGCGCGGCGCTCCGACAGGTCCTGGTTATAGGCCTCGCCGCCGGCGGCGTCGGTGTGGCCGGCGACGACGAAGGTCGAGCCCTTGAGGTCGGGATTGGTCAGCGCGCGGCCGAGCGCCTGCACGGATGGCATCGACTTGGCACTGATGTTGGCTGAGTTGTAGTCGAAGGTGATCTCGAGATCGATATTCGGCTTGTCCTTGGCGGCGGTTGCGATTTCCTCGCGTTCGGCCACTGAGAGCGAGCGCGTGGCGCGGCCCCGCACGCTCTGGAGCAATTTGGTCTCGGCGGCGCTCGGCGCTGGATCGGTGGTTTGCGGTCCGATCGAGAGGCCACGGGTCAGGGGCTTCTTCGGCGGCGCCAGCGCCCGGACGATCTGGTCCTCGGTGACGTTGTTATTGGTGTCCTTGTCGTCGCCAGCGAATGCGCTCGATAGCGGCAGCGTCAGTGCGGCGCCGATCGTGAGGATCGAGAGGATCGCGGTCACACCCTTTGCAGCCAATCTCATTGCCAGTCCCTCCTGCAAAAAATTCCTGCAACGAGCCCGGAAGAGCCCTTGCGGCATCCTTCCCTTGGTCTCCGCGGGGCTCTCGGGGGTTCGAGGCCGCGCCTCGAATCTCAAAAAAATATCAACGGACTCCGTAGCTTGCAAACTCCTGGACGATGTTCGGATCCATCGCCTTGGCGTTCGCAATGTCCAGCGCGCCTTCTGGGGCCGAGCCGTTGCGCTGCTTGGCAAGGCCCCGTCCATAAAGCGATGAGGTCAGGCGCGGGTTGATCTTCAGCGCCGCATCGAAATCCGCGATGGCGTTCTTCACCGCGCCGGATTTCAGGTTGACCAGGCCCCGGCTGTCGAGCGCATCGACGAAGTTCGGGCGCAGCCGCAGGGCCTCGTTGCAATCCTTCAGCGCGCCCTGGAGGTCGCCGATCACGGTGCGGGTCCAGCAACGGTTGTTCAGGGCCTCGACGTCCTTGGGATTGATCCGGATCGTATCGTCGAAATCCTTGATCGCAAGGTTATAGGCGCCCTTGCTGGCATAGACCTGGCCCCGCCGGTACAGCGCGTTCACGTCGTCGGGGTTGGCCGCAATCTTGGCGGTCAGGCCCTTGATGGTCGGATCGTCGGCCAGCGTGGCCTGGCTCGGTCCGGTGTCGCCGGTATTGGGGCTGGTGCCGGCGTCGGCCGGCTTCGCCGGCGGCTGCGGCGGGGGAATAGCCGCCTCAACCTGCGGCTTCGGTGACGGCGCAGGAGCCGGCGCGGGAGCGGGAGGCGGAGCGACATTTGCTTCGACCTGCGGCTTCGGCGGGGCGGGCGGTGCCGGGGCAGCGGGAGTTTGTGCCGGAGTTTGTGCAGGCGTCGGCGCAGGCGGCGGGTTGTTGGCAACCACCGGCGGCGTGGGCGCGGGTGGGTTCGGCGGCTGCGCCGTGGCGGTCGGCCGCGATCCGCCGGCGCCGGGAATGAAGGAGAAATCCTCGGCCAGCGAGGACGAGATCCACGGCACCTGCTCGTTGCGCGAGGCACGGGTGACGCCCATCTTGGTGCGGTTCAGCGTTTCCTCCGCCATCAGGTCGGGGACGCGGATTTCCTTCAAAAGCTCCTGGACGAACAGGCTGCGGTCACCACCGGCATCCGAGGTCACCGAGCTCAACGCCGCCGAATACATCACCAGCGTGCCGTTCGGCGCGATCACGGGGGCGAGGCCCGCGGAGAAGCTGCGGAACCGACGCTCGAACGGGTTGCGCCGGGAGGCATCGATCAGCGCGATCTTGACGCCCGCGCCGCGGGTGTTGATCTCGCCGAGCACGGTCTCGATGCTGAAGCCGTCGCGGCGCACGTCGGACTCGGTCCAGATCTGGGCGTCGACCGGGATCATGTAGCTCTGGCGTGCCGACTGGATGCCGAAGCCACTGTAGAACACCAGCACGACCGCGCCGGGCTTGACCTTGCCATAGAGCTTGTCGAAGGCGCGGCGCATGCCGTCGCCGGTCAGGTTCTCGCCGACATCGACGGTAAATCCGTCATGCTTGAGCTCGTCGGCGACGTCGCGTGCGTCGTTGATCGGCTCCTTCAGCGGGCTGTCGGCATCCGGGTATTTGGCATTGCCGATGACCAGCGCATAGCGGTCGCCGGCGGCAAAGGATGGCGCGGTCAGGACGACCCAGAACATCGGGAGCAGAAGCGAAAGAAAGCGAATCTTCATAACGAGCGCGGTCCAGCCAAAAAGGCGCCGTTCGCAAGCTTTGCGCCGCGGCGACCTTAACTTACGCAATTTGCATTATCAAACCGGGGGGTGGGGGCGTCAACCGCTTGGAGACACGGCATTATCGCGACAATTGACCGCGACGCTGGGGAAAGATGGAGGGGCCAAAGCGGCTGTCACGGCATTGCTCGATCGGAGGGGGAGGGTCCGGCGGATATATCTCTTAGCGCAGCCATCGCGACAAAAATGTGATCGGTCTCACATCTCGGCCGCACGCGAGGCGCGTTTGACCTTTGCGTCCGGCGGTGGCTTGGTGATCTTCAGGCTCCCCTCAACGAAAAAAGTGCAACCATGGGAAACCTCTACGAAGTCTACGCGCTGCGCTACGCGACGATGTCGCCCCGCACCCCCCACATGAACTTCCTGTCGCCGGACCCGCATGAGAGCGCCGCGCAGGATCTTGACTATTTCGTCTGGCTGATCCGAGGGCAGGGCCGCGACATCCTCGTCGATACCGGCTTCAACGCCGAGGAAGCGTCCTTGCGCGCCCGCAAGCTGACGCTCAATCCGGTCGACGCGCTGGAGCGCTTTGGCGTCAAGGCATCAGCCATTGCCGACATCATCGTGACGCATCTGCATTACGACCACGCCGGCAATCTCGATCGCTTCCCGAACGCGCGCTTCCATCTGCAGGAGCGCGAGATGGCTTACGCGACAGGCCGCTGCATATGCAACGGCTTATTGCGACATCCGTTCTCGGTCGAGCACGTCACGCAGATGGTGCGCCATGTCTATGGCGAGCGCGTCACGTTCTATGCGGGCGATGGCGAGGTCGCGCCCGGCGTGACCGTGCACCGCGTTGGCGGCCATTCCGACGGCTTGCAGGTCGTCAGGGTCGAGACGGCGCGCGGGCCTGTGGTGCTCGCCTCCGACGCCGCGCATTACTACGCCAATCTGCAGCGGCGCAGCCCGTTCCCGATCGTCTACAATGTCGGCGACATGGCCGCAGGCTGGGAAACGATCGAGCGCCTCGCCGGTCATCCAGATCGCTTCATCCCCGGACATGATCCACTCGTCACCGAGCTCTATCCGCGCGCCAGCGACAAGGTCGATGCCTGGGCGCTGCATCTGCCGCCGACGCGGTCGTTTGTGAAGTGATGTATCTCCGTCATTCCGGGGCTCGCGACTTCGTCGCGCCCCGGAATGAAGAGGTGAGGGAGCGAAACCCCGCTCTCAATCCCCCATCCTGAGGAGGCCGCGCAGCGGCCGTCACGAAGGATGCGGGCCCCAGTTGGGGTTGCAAGCGTAAGTTGTGTAAATCGGTCGAGTATAATACGGTACTGCCATGCGTGCGGACTTAGAGAAGGCGATGATGGCGCCGAACGATGATTGCGCAGTGTCGTCGCGCGTGAGTCGACTATGGGGCTAGTCATCCTTACAGGTGCATCGGGCTCGGGCAAGACGACGATTGCAGACAGGATACAGCAGCAACATCCCGAACTGGCTCGCGTGTTCCTGTTCGATAGCATTGGTGTGCCGTCACCAGAGGAACGGTTAGCGGGGTGGGGGTCCGGAGGCGGTTGGCAGCGCGCGATGACCATTGAGTGGCTGGTTCGGATCGCGAACGAACCTGACGCTCATCCTATCCTGTTTGAAGGCCAGATGCGCCTGTCGTTCATAAAGGAGGGGCTGGCAATTGCTGGAATTGCGCGGGCTCGCATAGTGCTGGTGCATTGTGACGATGCGACCCGAACGCATCGCCTTTGTAGCGAGCGCAACCAACCGGATTTGGCCAATGCAGAGATGATGAATTGGGCAAAATTTCTTCGACGCGAGGCCGAGGCGGGCGGATTCGAATTGTTGGACACATCGAAGATTTCGATCGAAGAGAGCGTTAGTTACGTTTGCGAGCGTCTGGGAAATTGACAATGCGGCGGGGGCAAAAGCGCCGGGATCGTTGCGGACGAACCGGGTTCGCTCACGGACAGCAGATCTCAGCGAGGTGCCGAGCGATTTCGCCCATGCTTACGAGTACTAATACGCCTGCTTGGCATCCGCCTCTTCGCTGGTCTGGATCAGATCCAGACTCTGCTCGATCTTGCCGAGCAGCGCCGACAATTGCTTGCGCTCTTGCGTGGAAAGGCAGCTGAGGATTTCGTCCTCCCGCCGCAACAATTGCGGGAACAGCTCTTCATAGAGCGCGCGACCCTTCTTCGTGAGCTGCAGGCGGAATTCGCGGCGGTCGGCTTCGTTCTCGACGCGCTCGATCAGGGCGTCATGCAGCAGCGCAGTGACCGCGCGGCTGATCGTGGATTTGTGCGTGCGGGTGCATTGCGAGATGAACTGCGCGCTACAGGCGTCGTTGCGGAAGCCCAGCGTGGCAAGCACGCGCCAGGCCGGAATGTCGAGCCCGTGCTGCTCCTGGTACTCGACCGCAAGCGCGGAGCTCACCTCCGCCGCCAGCCGGTTGAGGCGGAACGGCACGAACTTGAACAGATCGAGCCGCGCCTTGGGCTTCGGCGATGCCTCTTCCGCTTCCTTCGCCTTCAGCGCGGTATCGCCCAATGTCCTCGTCAAAAATCGCTCCGAATGCCAGTTGACGGACGGCGGTCGCCGGTCCAAGATAGTTGCACGTGAGACTATCTAGCAGATAAGTCCCCTCCTGACCAGAGCGAAAGGTTAGCGCATGGCGCAGGCAAAAACCCAGTTCGGCTATCGCCGCCACCCCGACCAGGATCGCCCCGACCAGACTCCGGCCGAGCACGCGACCGTGGTCGTGGGTGCCGGGCCGGTTGGGCTGTCGCTTGCGATCGATCTGGCGCAGCGCGGCCAGCGCGTGGTGCTGCTGGATGACGCGGATCGCATCGGCGAGGGCTCGCGTGCGATCTGCTTTTCAAAACGCTCGCTGGAATATTGGGATCGGCTCGGCGTCGGCGACCGCATGGTCGAGAAGGGCGTGGTGTGGAGCGTCGGCAGGATCTTCCACGGCGAGTCCCAGCTCTACCAGTTCAACCTCTTGCCGGAGGAGGGGCACAAGCGGCCCGCCTTCATCAACCTCCAGCAATATTACGCCGAAGCCTATCTCGTCGATCGCATTAGGGATCTGTCGGAGATCGACCTGCGCTGGCGCAACAAGGTGACGGCGCTCGAGCAGCGCAACGATTCCGCCGTGCTGACGATCGAGACGCCCGAAGGCGCCTATCGCATCTCCGCGCAGTACGTCGTCGCCTGCGACGGCGCGCGCTCCTCGCTGCGGCAGATGGTCGGTGCGGAATTCGCCGGCCAGGTGTTCGAGGATCAATTCCTGATCGCCGACGTCAAGATGACCGCAGAATTCCCGACCGAACGCTGGTTCTGGTTCGATCCGCCGTTTCATGCCGGGCGCTCGGCGCTCTTGCACAAGCAGCCTGACGACGTCTGGCGCATCGACCTCCAGCTCAATCGCTATGCCGACCCCAGCGTCGAGAAGAAGCCGGAAAACGTGCGGCCGCGGATTGCGCGCATGCTTGGGCACGACCAGTTCGATTTCGAATGGATCTCGCTTTACAAATTCCAGTGCCGGCGTATGGATCGCTTCATCCATGGCCGCGTGATCTTCGCCGGCGACTCCGCGCACCAGGTCTCGCCCTTCGGCGCGCGCGGCGCCAATTCGGGGCTTGAGGACGCAGAGAATCTGTCCTGGAAGCTCGATCGGGTGCTGCGCGGCCAATCGCCGGTGACCTTGCTCGAGAGCTACCACGTCGAACGCAGCATGGCGGCGGACGAGAACATCCGCGAATCGACCCGCTCGACGGATTTCATGGCGCCGAACTCGCATCAGGAGGCGCGGCTGCGCAAGGCGGTGCTGTCGCTGGCGAAGGAAACCGAGTTCGGCAAGCGCATGGTCAATGGCGGTCGGCTCTCGGTGCCTTGCAGCTATGACTCGCCGCTGTCCTCCGCCGACGCGGAGCCGTGGAGCGGTGGTCCGCGTCCCGGCTGTTCCATGCTGGATGCGCCGATCACGACGCGTGCGGGCGAGGGCGCGTATCTGACCGATATGTTCCGCAAGGGTGGAACGGGATTTGCCGTGCTCGGGTTTGGCAATGATGCGGCCATCGAGCTGCCCGACGGCTTGAAGGACATCCGTATCGGCCGCGAGAACGGACTGATCGACCCCGACGGGCTCTTGGCGAAGCGCTACGACGCCGAGCCTGACACGGCCTATCTGCTGCGGCCCGACGGCTACGTCGCAGCGCGATTCCGCCATCCAACGCAAGCGAAAATCGCAGCGGCATTGTCGCGCGCTCAAGGCTTGAATTGAAGGTTTTGCGAATGGCTCTCTCCACCAGCTCGAACTTCGCGCGGCCTGATGACGCCTTCCGCGCCATCGTCGAGGCGCATCGCGGTCTGACGGAGGAGCAGAGTGCAGACTTTGATGCCGCTCTGGTCCTGATCCTCGCCAACCATATCGGCGACATCGAGGTGCTCAAGGAAGCGATCGTGCTCGCCAGGCGCCGCATGGTCGATGGCCAGCAGCAGCAACAGCAACAACAATAACCGTGCAAGGAACGAACTGATGGCGAAGAACTTCGCATCCACCGGCGATCTCGCGGAGAAGAAGGTCACCTTCTCCGAGATCGGTCCCGATCTCTATGCCTTCACCGCCGAGGGCGATCCGAACTCCGCCGTCATCGTCGGTGAGGACGGCTGTCTGGTGTTCGACGCGCAGGCAACGCCGGCGATGGCGAACAAGGTGATCGAGCGCGTGCGCACGGTCACCGACAAGCCGATCAAATACGTCGTGCTGTCGCATTATCACGCCGTGCGCGTGCTCGGCGCATCCGCCTACAAGGCGCAAGGTATCGTCGCCTCACAGGAGACCTATCGGCTGATCGAGGAGCGCGGCAAGCAGGACTGGGATTCCGAGTATGGTCGATTTCCTCGTCTATTCCAGGATGCGCAGAGCATTCCCGGGCTGACCTGGCCGACGCTCACCTTCGAAGGCGAGATGTCGCTCTATCTCGGCAAGCGCGAGGTGCGGCTGCTGCAGCTCGGGGCCGGCCATACCTCCGGCGACATCGTCGCCTGGGTGCCGGATGCCGAGGTGATGTTCTCCGGCGATCTCATCGAATACCACTCGGCCTGTTATTGCGGCGACGCGCATTTGCGCGAATGGCCGCTGACGCTGACCGAGATCCGCAACTTCAATCCCAAGGCGATCGCGCCGGGCCGCGGCGATGCGCTGAAAGGCACCACCACCGCGCGCGAAGCGATCGCGATGACACGCGACTTCGTCACCACGCTCTATGGCGCGGCGGAAATCTCCGTCGCCAAGGGCCGCACGCTGAAGGAGACGATGGCGGCAGCGCGCGAGGTGATGGATCCCAAGTTTTCGAGCTTTGCCATCTACGAGCACTGCCTGCCGTTCAACGTGTCGCGCGCCTTTGACGAGGCGTCCGGGATCGACGACCCCGTGATCTGGACCGACAAGCGCGACCAGGAGATGTGGGCTGCCTTGCAAGGAGGAGGATAGTCATGAACGTCAATACCTCGCCTGACCAGATCGTTCGCAGCACGGCCCAGGTCACGCCGGGCTACATGTCCGGCTTCGGCAACAGCTTTGAAACGGAGGCGCTGCCGGGCGCGCTGCCGATGGGGCGCAACTCGCCGCAGCGCTGCGCCTATGGGCTCTACGCCGAGCAATTGTCAGGCTCGCCCTTCACCGCGCCGCGCGGCACCAATGAGCGCTCCTGGCTCTATCGCATCCGCCCGTCAGTCAAGCATTCGGGACGCTTTGAGAAAGTCGACGCCGGACTGTGGCGCTCGGCGCCGTGTCATGAATACGACCTGCCGATCGCGCAATTGCGCTGGGACCCGACGCCGATCCCGCAGGAGGAGGTGACGTTCCTTGGGGGCGTGCAGACCATGACGACAGCCGGCGACGTCAATACGCAGGCCGGCATGGCCGCGCACGTCTACCTCATCACCAAATCGATGGTGGACCAGCATTTCTACAATGCCGACGGCGAGCTGATGTTCGTGCTCCAGCAGGGCAATCTTCGTCTCGTCACCGAGTTCGGCCGCATCGACGCCGAGCCCGGCGAGATCGTGGTGATCCCGCGCGGCGTAAAATTCCGCGTGGAGATTCCGAACGGTCCGGCCCGCGGGTACCTCTGCGAAAACTATGGCGGCGCCTTCACGCTGCCCGAGCGTGGGCCGATCGGCGCCAATTGCCTTGCCAATGCGCGCGACTTCCTGACGCCGGTCGCCTGCTACGAAGACAAGGACACGCCGACCGAGCTCTACGTCAAATGGGGCGGCTCGCTGTTCAAGACGCAGCTAGCCCATTCGCCGATCGACGTGGTCGCCTGGCACGGCAATTACGCGCCGTACAAATACGATTTGCGCACCTTCTCGCCGGTCGGCGCGATCGCCTTCGACCATCCCGATCCCTCGATCTTCACGGTGCTGACCTCGCCGTCGGAGACGGCGGGCACGGCGAATATCGACTTCGTCATCTTTCCGGAACGCTGGATGGTCGCGGACAACACCTTCCGGCCGCCCTGGTATCACATGAACATCATGAGCGAGTTCATGGGGCTGGTGTACGGCGTCTACGATGCCAAGCCGCAAGGGTTTGTGCCGGGCGGTATCTCGCTCCACAATTGCATGCTGCCGCACGGCCCCGACCGCGACGCCTTCGATCACGCCAGCAACGGCGAGCTCAAGCCGGTCAAGCTCACCGGCACGCTCGCCTTCATGTTCGAGACCCGCTACCCCCAGCGCGTCACCGCGCATGCCGCGAAGTCGTCGATGTTGCAGGACGATTATGCCGATTGCTGGAAAGGCCTGGAGAAGCGCTTCGATCCGAACAGGCTGTGATGATTTGTTTTGCTCGTCATCGCCGGGCTTGACCCGGCGATCCATCACTCTTCGAGGTGATGGATGCCCGGGTCAAGCCCGGGCACGACGATTTTCCGATTGGAGAAATGAGTGCCCCACCCCAACGACCCCAGCCTCCGCTCCTTCATCGACGTCGATCCCTCCTCCGACTTCCCGATCCAGAACCTCCCCTATGGTGTGTTCTCGACCGCGGCCTATCCGGCGCCGCGCGTCGGCGTTGCGATCGGCGACTACGTGCTCGACCTCTGGGAGCTCGAGCAGGACTCCCGCCTGGATGTCGGCCCGCTCGGCGTGTTCTCGGCGCCGTCGCTCAATCCGTTCATGGCGCTGGGGCCAAAAGTCTGGGCAAAGACGCGGGCGCGGATCAGTGAGCTGCTCCGCCACGACCATCCGGAGCTGCGCGACAACGAGGAGCTGCGCAAGCAGGCTCTGCTGCCGATGCGCGACGTGCGGCTGCATCTGCCATTCGCGGTTTCCGGCTACACCGATTTCTACTCGTCGAAGGAGCACGCCACCAATGTCGGCGTGATGTTCCGCGGCAAGGACAACGCGCTGCAGCCGAACTGGCTCTACATGCCGATCGGCTATAACGGACGCGCCTCGACCGTCGTCGTCAGCGGCACCAAGGTGAGGCGGCCGCGGGGGCAGTTGAAGCCGCCGAATGTCGAGGTACCGAGCTTCGCAGCCTGCAAGCGGCTCGATTTCGAACTGGAGATGGGCGTCGTCATCGGACAGCCGTCGCCGATGGGCGGCATGCTCAGCGAGCAACAGGCCGAGGAGATGATTTTCGGCTTCGTGCTGCTCAACGACTGGAGCGCCCGCGACATCCAGCAATGGGAATATGTGCCGCTCGGCCCGTTCCTCGCAAAGGCCTTCGCGACCTCGATCAGCCCGTGGGTGGTGACGCGCGAGGCGCTGGAGCCGTTCCGCACTAAAGGTCCCGAGCAGAGCCCGGCGCCACTCGATTATCTCGCGCAAGCCCGGCCGCAGAACTATGATGTCGAGCTCGACGTCTCCTTGCGCGCCGCCGGCACGAACGCGCCCGCCAGCATCAGCCGCACCAATTTCAAGTACATGTACTGGTCCTCGGTCCAGCAATTGATGCACCACGCCTCCTCAGGCTGCGCGATGAATGTCGGCGATCTCCTGGGGAGCGGCACGATATCAGGGCCGGAGAAGAACCAGCGCGGCAGCCTGCTGGAGATTTCCTGGAATGGCACCGAGCCCGTGGAATTGCCCGGCGGCACCAAACGTTCGTTCCTGGAGGATGGCGACAGCCTCGTGATGCGCGGCTGGTGCCAGGGCGACGGCTACCGCGTCGGCTTCGGCGAGGTCGAGGGGACGATTCTTCCGGCGGAATAGGACGGCGCCACGAATTGTAGGGTGGGCAAAGGCGCGCTCTTCGCGCGCCGTGCCCACCACGTCTGCTGCATTCGCGGAGAGATGGTGGGCACGGCGCTGACGCGCCTTTGCCCACCCTACGAGTTCAGCGCTCCGCCGGCGGTACGCCGCGAATCCTTGCGCAATGCGCCGCGACATCCTCCGGGCTGTACTTCAAATGCACCCGCTTGTCTGACGGCACGTGCTTGGCCACGCACACGCCCGGCCGCCATTCCTTGGCGGGCCGGATCGGGCGCGGCGTGAAACCACCGCCGCAGTTCGGACAGACATTGAAGAGTTTCGTCTCCACGCAGTCTGCACAGAACGTGCATTCATACGAGCAGATCCGCGCGTTCGCAGCATTCGGCGGCAGGTCGCAGTCGCAATATTCGCAGTTCGGCCGAAGCTGCAGGGCCATGACGCAATCTCCCGGAGCATGATCCGCAAAAGTGTGCAGCGGTTTTCCGAAAAGATCATGCTCAAACAATTAGGTCGGCATCGATCATCGCAGATCGCGCACCATGCGCGAATGCCGCATTTCCCTCGATTTCAGCCAGGTGCGAGCCCTTTCAACGGCAGCCGCGAGCTTTCCTTCAGGCGGTCGAGCACGATCGAGGAGCGCACATGCGCCACGCTCTGGTGCGGCATCAGCACGTCGTTGACGAGGTTGGAGAGGCCCTTGAGATCGCGCAGCACGGCCTTCAGCACATAGTCGGCATCGCCGGTGAGTGAATAGGCCTCCTGGATCTCGTCGATGCGGCCGACGAGGGTGCGGAATCGCTTGGCATTGTCGGGCGAGTGCGTCGCCAGCGTCACCTGGATGAAGGCGACGACGCCGAAGCCGAGCGCCTCGCTGGAGAGGTCGGCATGATAGCCCGCGATCACCTTCTCCTCCTCGAGCCGCATGCGCCGCCGCGAGCATTGCGAGGCCGAGAGGGCCGCGAGATCGGCGAGCTCCTGGTTGGTGAGGCGGCCGTCGTCCTGCAGCGCGGTCAGGATCTTGAGATCGAAGGCATCTATCTGGATCATGCGTCATTTGTCCATTTCATGCACAAACCGTGCATACAATACCGGAAATGGGTCCCGTTTGCACGCCCATTGCGCGCCCCATGAAGGATAGTTCAGGCGAACAATCCGGGAGAGATCGCCAATGGGTCCGTTTCCGCACGATGCACCGCCCGCCACCATCAGCGCCGACAATCCGATGGGCACCGACGGGTTCGAATTCGTCGAATATGCCCATCCCAATCCGCAAGAGCTGCACGCGCTGTTCAAGCTGATGGGCTTTGCGCCCGTCGCGCGCCACAAGACCAAGACAATCACGGTCTATCGCCAGGGCGACATCAACTACCTCGTCAACGAGCAGCCCGGCACGCATGGCTTCGATTTCGTCGCCGCGCACGGGCCGTGCGCACCGTCGATGGCGTTCCGCGTGGTCGATGCGCAAGCGGCCTACGACCGCGCGATCGCGCTCGGTGCCGAGCCGGCGGACGTCACGTCCGCGCAGAAGACGCTGGATGTGCCCGCGATCAAGGGCATCGGCGGCAGCCTGCTGTATCTCGTCGATCGCTATGGCGCGAAGGGCTCGGCCTATGATTCCGAGTTCGAATGGCTTGGCGCGCGCGATCCGCGGCCCCATGGGGCCGGCCTGTTCTATCTCGACCATCTCACCCACAACGTCCATCGCGGCCGCATGGATGTCTGGGCCGGCTTCTACGAAAAGCTCTTCAACTTCCGCCAGATCCGCTTCTTCGACATCGAGGGTCGCGCCTCAGGCCTGTTCTCGCGGGCGCTGACCAGCCCCGACGGCAAGATCCGCATTCCCATCAACGAGGATGCCGGCGATTCCGGACAGATCGAGGAGTATCTGAAGATCTATCGCGGCGAAGGCATCCAGCACATCGCCTGCGGCTGCCACGAGATCCACGGCACGATCGAGGGCCTGCGTGAGGCCGGCCTGCCCTTCATGCCGTCACCGCCCGACACCTATTTCGAGAAGGTCGATACGCGGCTGCCCAAGCACGGTGAGGACGTCGCGCGATTGCAGCGCAACGGCATCTTGATCGACGGCGAGGGCGTCGTCGACGGCGGCCAGACCAAGGTGCTGCTCCAGATCTTCTCCGCCAACGCGATCGGCCCGATCTTCTTCGAGTTCATCCAGCGCAAGGGCGACGATGGCTTTGGCGAGGGCAATTTCAAGGCGTTGTTCGAATCGATCGAGGAAGACCAGATCCGCCGCGGCGTGCTGAAGGTGGACAACGCGGCGTAAGCACGCTGCCGTAGCTGTAGGGTGAGCAAAGCGTAAGCGTGCCCACCGCTTCTCTCGCAATCCTGGTTGGATGGTGGGCACGGCGCTACGCGCCTTTGCCCACCCTGCGAGGCCGTTGCTACCGGCTCGCCTTCCACGCGCTTGCCACCGCGCCGATCTCCGCAGCCTCAGGGTCGCGAACCGCTGACGGCGTGCGCAAAAACCGCGGCGCCGGTCCCGGCTGCTTCACACCATGGCGTTCGACGAAGACGTTGCGTGCGACCATGTGCGGATGCCGTGTCGCCTCCGACATCGTCAGTACGGGCGCGAAGCAGATGTCGGTGCCTTCCATGATGCTGCACCAGTCCTCGCGGGTCTTGCTCTTGAAGACGGCCTTCAATTTCTCCTTCAGCGCCGGCCAGGCCTTGCGATCCATCTGCGCCTCGAAATCGGCGTCGGTGAGTTTGGCGTGCTGGCGCAGCAGCGCGTAGAATTGCGGCTCGATCGAGCCGATCGAGATGAAATGGCCACAGGCGCATTCGTAGACGCCGTAGAAATGCGCGCCGCCGTCGAGAAAGTTCTGGTCGCGGCCTTCGGTCCAGCGGCCCATCGCGGTCATGTCGAAGAAGAACGACATCAGCGACGCCGCACCGTCGCACATCGCCGCGTCGACCACCTGGCCCTTGCCTGACTTTTGCGCCTCCAGCAGCGCTGCGAGCACGCCGACCACGAGGTAAAGCGCGCCGCCGCCGAAATCGCCGACGAGGTTGAGCGGCGGTACCGGCGCCTCCTTCGTGCCGATCGCCGCCAGCGCACCGGTGATGGAGATGTAGTTGATGTCGTGGCCCGCGGCATTCGCCAGCGGACCTTCCTGACCCCAGCCGGTCATGCGGCCGTAGACGAGTTTTGGACTGCGCGCGAGCACGACATCGGGGCCGAGACCGAGCCGCTCCATCACGCCGGGACGAAAGCCTTCGATCAGCGCGTCGGCGTGGCTGAGCAGGTCGAGCACCTGCGCGATCGCCGCCTGGTCCTTCAGGTCGAGCTCGATCACCTTGCGGCCGCGGCCTGCCACCGACTTCATGCTCTTCCTCGCACCGACGCGATCGAGCGTGACGACCTCGGCGCCCATGTCGGCGAGCAGCATGCAGGCGAACGGGCCGGGGCCAATGCCGGCGAATTCGACGATGCGGAAACCTGCGAGCGGGCCGGAGACGCCGACGGAGGAGCCTTCTGATTTTTCCTGGGCAGTTTCCTGGGCTGATTGATCGAGCACGTTGTTGTTTCCCCGGGGTCGCAAGACGGGTGTGCGAGAAGCAGCACCCCTTTTGCACGTTCCTCTGTGGACGAGTTAATTGGTTGATTAAGTTTTCCCGCCTTCGACCTGACGAGGCAAGCGCTTTTGATGCATGGGCGCATAATAAAAGCGGCGCGCATTGCTGCGCGCCGCGGAAAATTTGTGTTGAGTAGCTAAAGCGCGATTGCGATCAGCCCGCCGCAGCAACTGCGCGCTGCGCCATCACCTTGATCAGATTGGCACGGTACTCGGATGAGCCATGCAGGTCCGACAACAGCCCGCTCGACGGGATCGTCACACCGTCGATCGCGCTCGCCGCCCAGTTCGCCTTCAGCGCGGCTTCGATGGCGCCGGCCCGCATCACGCCGCTCTGCGAGGCGCCGGTCACGGCAACGCGGATGTCGCCCGACTTGGTCTGGGCAACGAACACACCGGTCAGTGCGAAGCGCGAGGCCGGATGCGGGAACTTGGCGTAACCCGCCTTCGCCGGAACCGGGAACGAGACGGCGGTGATGATCTCGCCGTCCTCGAGGGCGGTCGAAAACAGGCCCTTGAAGTAGTCATCCGCCGCGATCGAACGCTTGTTGGTCTTGATCGTCGCACCCAGCGCCAGCACTGCCGCCGGATAATCGGCGGCGGGATCGTTGTTGGCGAGCGAGCCGCCGATCGTGCCGCGATAGCGCACGGCGGGATCGCCGATCAGCGAGGCCAGGTACGCAACCGCCGGGATCGCCTTCTTCGCGGCGTCGCTGGTCGCGACGTCGTAATGCGGCGTTGCGGCCTTGATGGTCAGCGTGTCGCCGGCGGCTTCAACGCCGATCAGCTCCTTGATTTTCGCAAGGTCGATCACGTCAGAGGGGCTGGCGAGCCGCTGCTTCATCACTGGCAGCAGCGTCTGGCCGCCGGAGAGATATTTTGCCTCGCTGCCCTTGGCGAACAGCGCGGCGGCCTCATCCACAGAGGAGGCACGATGATAAGTGGTCTGGTACATCTTCGTTCCTCCTTCTCAAGCCGCGTGGATCGTGCGCCACACCCGATCAGGGGTCGCGGGCATTTCGAGATTGTTCTTGCCGATCGCATCCGTGATCGCGTTGATCACGGCAGCGGACGCGCCGATCGCGCCGGCCTCGCCGCAGCCCTTGATGCCCAAGGGATTACCCGGGCAGAGCGTCGTGGTGTGGCTGAGCTTGAACGACGGCAGGTCATCGGCGCGTGGCATGGTGTAATCCATGAACGACGCCGTGATCGGCTGTCCGTTGGCGTCATAGACCGCGTGCTCGAGCAGTGCCTGCCCGATGCCTTGCGCAAGGCCGCCATGGACCTGGCCCTCCACGATCATCGGGTTGATCAGCCGGCCGAAATCGTCGGCCGCCACGAAATTGACGAACGACGTCTTGCCGGTGCCGGGATCGACCTCAAGCTCGCAGATATAGGCGCCGGCCGGGAAGGTGAAGTTGGAGGGGTCGTAGAAGGCGCTTTCCTTCAGGCCCGGCTCCATCCCGTCAGGCAGGTTGTGCGCGGTGTAGGCCGCGAGGGCGACCATCGGCAGCGCGATCTTCTTGTCGGTGCCGGTCACCTTGAACTCACCGTTCTCGATGACGATGTCGGCTTCCGAGGCTTCCAGCTGATGCGCAGCGATCTTCTTGGCCTTGGACTCGACCTTCTCCACGGCTTTCAGGATCGCGGTGAGACCGACGGCCGCAGAGCGCGAGCCATAGGTGCCCATGCCGAACTGCACCTTGTCGGTGTCGCCATGGATGATCGAGACCTGGCTGATGGGAACCCCCAGGCGTTCTGAAATGAGCTGAGCGAACGCTGTCTCATGGCCCTGGCCGTGGCTGTGCGAGCCGGTCAGCACCTCGATGGTGCCGACCGGGTTGACGCGCACCTCCGCCGATTCCCACAGGCCGACGCCGGCACCTAAGCTGCCCACGGCCTTCGAGGGTGCAATGCCGCAGGCCTCGATGTAGCAGGAGACGCCGATCCCACGCAGCTTGCCTTCCGACTTCGCTTGCGCCTTGCGGCCCGCGAAGCCGGCATAGTCGATCGCCTTCATCGCCGCATCGAGCGAGGCGTTAAAGTCGCCGGTGTCGTAGGCCATGATGACCGGCGTCTGGTGCGGGAACTGCGTGATGAAATTCGTCTTGCGCAGTGCGGCCGGATCGACATTCAGTTGCCGCGCCGCCGTCTCCATCATTCGCTCGATCAGGTAGCTCGCCTCGGGTCGGCCCGCGCCGCGATAGGCGTCGACCGGCGTGGTGTTGGTGTAGACGGCGATCACCTCGGCATGGATCGCCGGGATGTCGTACTGGCCCGACAGCAGCGTCGCGTAGAGATAGGTCGGCACTGCCGAGGAGAACAGCGACATATAGGCGCCGAAATTGGCGTAGGTCTTCACCTTGAGGCCAGTGATCTTGTTGTTCGCATCGAACGCCATCTCCGCATGCGTGACGTGGTCGCGGCCATGCGCATCGGTGAGGAAGGCCTCGGTGCGGTCGCCGGTCCACTTCACCGGACGGCCGGTCTTCTTCGACGCCCACAGCGCCACCATCTCTTCGGGATAGATGTAGATCTTGGAGCCGAAGCCGCCGCCGACGTCCGGTGCAATCACGCGCAGCTTGTGCTCGGGCGCGATGTTGTAGAAGGCCGACAGCACGAGGCGCGCGACGTGCGGGTTCTGCGAGGTCGTATAGAGCGTGAAATGCTCTTCGGCCGTATCGTAATCGGCGACCGCCGAGCGCGGCTCCATCGGGTTCGGCGCGAGGCGGTTGTTGGTGAGGTCAAGCTTCACCACATTGGCCGCCTTCGCAAATGCGGCGTTCACCGCATTCTCGTCGCCGATAACCCAGTCATAGATCTGGTTGCCGGGTGCTTCGGGATGGAGTTGAGGTGCGCCGGCCTTGATCGCGTCGGTCACGTTCGCGACAGCGGGCAGTTCCTCGTAATCCACCACCACGGCTTCGGCGGCGTCGCGTGCGAGGTTCTTGCTTTCGGCGATCACGACCGCGACGGCCTGGCCGACGAAGCGCACGGTCTCTGGCGCCATCGCGGGCCACGCGCCCATCTTCATCGGGCTGCCATCCTTGGAGGTGATGGCCCAGCCGCAGATGAGGTTGCCGACCTTGTCGTCGACGATCTCTTTGCCGGTCAGCACGGCGACCACGCCCGGCAGCTTCAGCGCCGCGGCGGCATCGATGCCCTTCACCTTGGCATGCGCGTGGGGGCTGCGGATGAAATGGGCATAGGTCATGCCCGGTAGCTTGACGTCGTCGACATACCGGCCCTTGCCGGTAATGAAACGCTTGTCTTCCTTGCGCACAACGCTTGCGCCAATGCCTTCAACACCCATGTCCTGTCCTCCCGACCGGAATTTGTTTGACCGCGCTTTCCATCGAAAGCTGCGGCGGTTGTTCGATTGAGGCGAGGTCGCCGCTTACTCGGCGGCCTGCGCGACCTTCATGCGGCCGGCCGCATCCAGCACCGCCTTCACGATGTTGTGGTAACCGGTGCAGCGGCAGATATTGCCTTCGAGCTCGTGGCGGACGGTGGCTTCATCGAGCTGGCCACCGTGACGTTTCACGATATCGACCGCCGACATGATCATGCCCGGGGTGCAGTAGCCGCACTGCAAACCGTGATTGTCGCGGAACGCCGCCTGCATCGGGTGCAGCTCGTCGCCCCTGGCGAGACCTTCGATCGTGGTGACGTTCGCGCCATCGGCCTGGCCTGCCAGCATGGTGCAGGATTTCACCGCACGGCCGTCGATGTGCACGACGCAGGCACCGCACTGGCTGGTGTCGCAGCCGACATGGGTGCCGGTGAGGTTGAGGTGATCGCGCAGGAGATGGACCAGCAGCGTGCGGTCCTCGACATCGACAGAGACCGCCTTGCCGTTCACTGTCAGTTTGACTGTAGACACGTGAGTACCTCCCGTATGTGTTTTGTCGTTGTTCTAATTAGAGACAGCGCGAACGGAACTTTGCAACTGGGATTTTGGTGACCGCGGGTCATGGAAAGGTCATCGTGGCGACGGTCGCAGGCGCGCGATTCGATCATGACGCTCCGCGCCGCCGCCCGCGCGTGGCGCGACCTGTGAGACGCTTCCGGAAAAATCTGCGTCACGCCTGCGGCGGCGTGCTTTCCATGCCGCCGCGCGACGCCGTTTGCCCTCGGACCTCAGCCTTGTCGCGCGTCGCTTCTCCCTCTGATGCCTTGTTCGTTGTTTCGAATAGGAGCACGCGCCCGCGGCTTTGCAATCGCGATCTTGGTAGTAGGCGCAATCCAGCTAAGTCATTGATTTCGTTGATGGTGCCCCTGGCCACCTCGCCTGAGGCGCGTGTGGCGATCGCGGGCGTCCCGATACTGCAGCCCATTCCGTCGTTCCAGGGCCCGGGAGGCCGGAGTCCGTCGGGTCGCAGGGTTCGCGGATGAATGGATTCTCAGATACGCAATTGCGCATCACAGCTCGCGGAGTGACGGTGACTGATCATCGGCGAAGGCGCCGGCGGCGTCGCTAGCTTTCGCCAGGGGCGGCGCGAAAGTCAGACTCGAGGAAGCATCGCCCGACGTCACCACCCCGCACGACGAGAACCGAAGCGCTGATCGGCGGCAAGCTTGCGCAGCTCGACTCGCGGCTGATCGATTCGAGGCTGCGGAAGCTGGCCGCAAATTTCTTCGAAGCCTTGCAACTGTGGTAGCGCCGTCATCGTGATTGACGCGAATGATCGACGCGCGTGTCGGACGGAAACGATCGGATCGTGGCACGATATTGCCGCAAATCCGATCGTGCATTTCGAGCTTCACACCAAGCGCAGGACGCGTGCTTCGACAACGAGATGAGCGGCACGAGCCGACAATGATTTGCACTACTACCTTCCGCCTATACTAAGCGCGCAAAGTCGATGCTGTAATTTCCAACGATGGCTCGCAGACAAACTGCGCATCACGAGCGCGGCGCGCTCAGGCGCCCAACATGGCGTACACACCAACACCGCGGAGGGAATACATGACCTTTGGAACGAAGGGCTTTTTGGCTGGCATTTCGATGATTGCGATGCTGGCCGCCAGCACGACCGTCACTCGCGCCAACGACTCGGTGCTCAAGGCGCAATCCGATGCGAACCAGTGGGCCGTTGCCGGCCACGACTACGGCAACACGCGCTTCAGCCCGCTCAATCAGATCAATACCGAGAACGCAGGCAAGCTGTCGCTCGCCTATTCGTTCTCGCTGGCGTCGCTGCGCTCGAACGAATCCTCGCCGATCGTGATCGGCAACACGCTCTACGTCTCGAGCTCCTGGGGCCCGAAATACGTCTACGCGCTCGATGCCGCGACGGGGCAGCGCAAATGGACCTGGGAGCCCGACATTCCCGATGACGTGCTGCAATACGCCTGCTGCGACGTGAACAATCGCGGCGTCACCTACGCCGACGGCAAGATCTTCGTCGGCCGCCTCGACGGCAAGCTGACGGCAATCGATGCCGCGACCGGCAAGTCGCTGTGGACCGCGAAGGTGGTCGACTACAAGCAGGGCTCGGTCATCACCTCGCCGCCGCTCGTCGTGCGCGACAAGGTCATCACCGGCTTCGGCGGCGGTGAATACGGCGTGCGCGGCGCGCTGCTCGCCTTCGACATCAACACCGGCAAGCAGATGTGGCAGACCTATACCGTGCCTACGCCGGATGAGCCCGGCGGCGACACCTGGAAGGGCGATTCCGCCCAGCATGGCGGCGGCGCGGCCTGGCTGGTCGGCTCCTATGATCCCAAGAGTGACACGGTCTATTGGGGCACCAGCAATCCCGCTCCGTGGAACTCGGCCGTTCGCTCGACGGGCAATGGCGATTTCGGCAAGCTGACCAATCTCTATACGGCGTCCACGCTCGCCCTCGATCCCAACACCGGCAAGATCAAGTGGCACATCCAGACCACGCCGGCCGATGCCTGGGACTACGACGGCGTCAACGAAGCCGTTCTCGCCGATCTCAATATCGGCGGCAGCAACGTTCCGGCGCTGATGAAGGCGGATCGCAACGGCTTCTTCTTCGTCGCCAACCGCGAGACCGGCAAGGTTCTTTCGGCAGAGAAATATGTCTTCTCGAACTGGGCGCAGAAGTGGGACGTCGCCACCATGCGTGCGGTCGAAGACCCCGACAAGCGTCCGGGACCAGGCCATCCCATCAAGGACGTCTGTCCAAACCTGATCGGTGGCAAGAACTGGCAGCCGATGTCGTTCAATCCGCAGACCGGTCTCGTCTACATCCCGTCCAACAATGTTTGCATGGACTGGTCGGTGAGCGACATTTCCTACAAGCGTGGCGTGTTCTATCTCGGTGGTGAGTTCCCACCCAAGGAAGGGCCCGGCGGCTTCATGGGCGAACTCGTGGCCTGGGATCCGGTCGCGCAGAAGAAGGTCTGGTCGATCAAGGAAGATCTGCCGTTCAACGGTGGCACGCTGACGACGGCTGGCGGCCTGGTGTTTGCCGGTAACATCCATGGCGATTTCCGCGCCATCGATGCGAAGTCCGGCAAGGTGCTGTGGAGCAAGAATCTCGGCTCCGGCATAGGCGCGGGTCCCGTGACCTACCAGGTCGACGGTAAGCAATACGTGGCCATCGTCGTCGGTCGCACCGCTGCGATGCCTGCGTTCCTGGGCGGCATCGGCGGGAAGATGACGGCCGCAGCTCCCGAGGGCGGTTCGCTCTTCGTGTTCTCCGTCCAGTGACCACTCGCGCGCGTATCTCAAGGTGACGAGGTACGCGCGCGCCTTTTCCAGAGCGTGATTGCGGCATCGGACAAGCCCGCGTGCCGCAACGCGTGGTCCAACAATTCCCAACTGCGGGAGATGAGGATGCGTCCGAATCAATTTGGAAGTGGCAAGAGCCGAAATCACGCCATCACCGCGCTTGTCGCATGGGCTGCCGCGTCCGCGATGATCGCACCGGCCGCAACCGCTCGCGCGGACGAGACGCAGCCGTTCCGGCTCTGCGCCGATCCGACCAATCTTCCGTTCTCCAGCGATAGTCCGTCGCAGCCAGGCTTCTACGTCGAGATCGGGCAGGCCCTGGCGCAGGCGCTCGGCCGACCGATCGCCTATGACTGGTACAAATCCTATTTCGGCAAGCGCACCGTGCGCGTCACGCTGCTCGGCAAGCAATGCGACGCCATGATCGGCCTGCCGCGCTCCGAGGACTTCATGGGACCGGCGGTGATCTTCTCCAACACCTTCGCAAAGGAGGGCTATGCTCTCGTGGCGGCGAAGGGGCAGGCGATCGGCGGCGTCGAGGGCCTCAAGGGCAAGCGCGTCGCCGTGCAGTTCGCCAGCACGCCGCAAAACCTGCTCGCGAGCCGCGACGACATCCGGAAGGTCACCGTGCTGTCGCCCGAGGAAGGCATGCGGGCGCTCGACCAGGGCAAGGCCGACGTCGCCTTCATCTGGGGGCCTGTCGCCGGCTGGCTGAACAAGACCACCTACAGCGATCGTTATCAGATCGAGCTCACTGAGGGCGAAGGCCTGTCATGGGATGCGGCCATCGGCTTTGCGAAGACGTCGACGGAGCTGCGCGATCGCGTCGATGCCATCCTGCCGCAGCTTCAGAAGACGATCGCCGATCTTGCGGTGAAATACGGCTTGCCAACGGGCCAGCCCGTTCGCTTCGGCGGGGCCCAGGCGGTGCCGGAGGGAACAACGACGGGAACTGGACCCGGAGCCCAAGTGACTGCCCAAGTGACTGAGATTGCCAATGTGGTGGCGACCGAGACCAAGGGTGACGCGGCCGCGCCAGGCGCCGAGGCCGTCGGCACGGGCAAGGAGATCTTCAACGGCACCTGCGCGCATTGTCACGGTCCCGACGCGATCCAGAGCGAGAAGAAGATCGATCTGCGGCTGCTGCGTCACCGCTACGGCGACGAGATGCGCGAGAAATACTGGACGACCGTGCATGAAGGACGGCCTGCCAAGGGCATGCCGGCCTGGAAAGAGGTCTTCACCGATGACCAGTTCGACAACATCTATTCCTTCCTGCTGACGGTCCAGTCCGAATCGAACGACTGAACTCTCTTGACCGGACGCGATCAGGAGAATGAGGTAGCGTCCATCCGGCATCATCCCGGTGCCGGATGGATGCCGCATAGATGTACCGCTTCCGCTCCTGCGGTGGACGACCGTGCGATGGAGCCTCGTGCGGTGGAGTCTCGTGCGGTGGAGTCTTGGGAACGCGCCATGACCAGCTTCCTGATCATCGACGATCATCCGCTGTTTCGCGAGGCGCTCGGCAATGCGGTACGGCTGGCATTGCCGGAGGCGCGGATCTTCGAGGCGATGTCGATCGAGGACGCCCTGCATATCCTGTCGGCCGAACAGGGCATCGACCTCGCGCTGCTCGATCTCTCGCTGCCGGATGCGACCGGCTTCTCCGGCTTTCTCCGCTTGCGCGAGACCTATCCGCGCCTGCCGGTCGCCATCGTTTCGAGCGAGGAGGACCAGCACGTCGTTCGCGAGGCGCTGGCGCTGGGCGCCGCCGGCTATCTGCCGAAGTCGACGTCGAAGCGCGAGCTCGCGCAATCGATCGAAGGCGTGCTGAGCGGATCGGTGTCGGTGCCGAAGGATTTTGTCGCAACCCCGCAGCGGCGCCGCGCCGACACCAGCAAGGCGCTTGCGGTCAAGCTGCGCGAGCTCACGCCGCAGCAGCTTCGGGTGCTCGACCTCCTGCGCCGCGGCTATCCGAACCGGCAGATCGCCCAGGAGCTTCAACTCGCCGAATCCACCGTGAAGGCGCACATCACCGAGATCCTCCGCAAGCTTGGCCTGTTCAGCCGCAACAAGGCGATCATCGAGATCGGCAAGATGGACCTGCCCGATCCCAAGGGCCGGCCCTATGCACGCCTCGATCGCGGCCGGCCGCAATGACGCGCGCTCTCGTTCTTGACCTGGATCAACCCGGCTTGATCCAGCTGATGCATTCTCAATGCAACTTTGCACCCGGCAATAATTTGGAAACGGCTCACGCGCGATGCGATTTCTGATTGTCGAAGATCATCCGCTGTTTCGCGAGGCGCTCGAAGGTGCGCTACAGATGGTGGCGCCCGAGGCGGACATCCTTCAAGCCATGTCGGTCGACGGTGCGCTCGAGCTGTTGTCGGCGACCGCGGGGCTCGATCTCATTCTCCTTGACCTGTCGATGCCGGGCACGACGGGTCTTTCGGGCATCATCCGCATCCGCAAGGCGTTTCCCAAAATTCCCGTCGTCATCGTATCCGGGCATCAGGATCCGCAGATCATTTCCGGCGCATTGTCGCTCGGCGTCGCCGGCTACATCCTCAAGTCCTCGTCCAAGCAGGATCTCGCGCAGTCGATCGGCGAGGTGCTGCGCGGCGCGGTCTGCGTTCCCGGTGCCTATCGTGCGACCCGTCCGCAGCGCGCCGCCGGCCCCGCGCAGGATCTCATCAAACGCCTGCACGATCTGACGCCGCAGCAATTGCGCGTGCTCGAAATGCTCAAGCGCGGCCTGCAGAACAAGCAGATCGCCTATGAGCTGAAGATTTCGGAGACCACCGTGAAAGTCCACGTCTCCGACATCCTGCGCAAGCTCAACGTGCTCAGCCGCACCAAGGCGATCGTCGAAATGTCCCGTATCGATTTCGCGACGCTTGCGAGCGAAGGCGCGCGAGCGAAGCACGATCGCGCGCAATCGGAGTAGCTGGACGAAGAGCGATTCGCCCTTTGCATCTGAAGGATCGTGGTGAACGATGTCTTTGCGGCCCATCCTTCGAGACGCCCGCCTTTGGCGGGCTCCTCAGGATGAGGTCTTGCTTCGCGGCGAAATTCTAGACCCTCATGGTGAGGAGCGCCGCTTGCGGCGCGTCTCGAACCATGAGGCCGAACACGTTCACAGCCAACCATCGTCATACGCGATGGCCCTGCCGCTCTTCGCCACAATACCCTTTTGTCAGTGATTTGCCCGACGTGTCAAGTGGTTTTCGGATAAAGCGTAGGCCGTCACCGCCAGCCGTTTCTACTTTGCATGGGGTTGTTTTGCGGGTTTTTGCAGCGACCCGGTCGATCGCTCCGATCCGATCGCTCCTCAAGTCAGCAGGAACGACAGCAGTGCCCGCATCTCGGCGGGCTTGATCGGCTTCTTCAGCACCTCGAGCCCGTGCAGGCTCGCCTCCTTCGCGGGCTTTTCGGAATAGTCGGCCGTGATGATCATTGCCGGCACGTCCAGCTTCAAATGCTCTCTTATCTCTGCGACGGCCGACAGGCCGCTCTCGCCGTGATCGAGATGGAGATCGGCGATCACGGCATCGGGGGCGCCACCGAGCTCGCTGAGGCGAAGCAGTGCGTCCACGGCCGATCGCGTCGTCGCGACGTCGCAGCCCCAGCCTTCCAGCAGCGCGGCCATGGCCTCGGAGCCATTCGGATCGTTCTCGATCAGGAGGATCTTGGCGCCTTCGAGCCCGCCATAGTGCCGCTCGGCCAGCTTGACCTCGTGCACCTCGTCGCTGACTTCCGTGAGGTCGGCAGGCTCCAGCTCCAGGGCGAAGGTCGATCCCCGACCGACCTGCGATGACAGCCGCACCTCGTGTCCGAGCACGGTGGCGAAGCGGCGGACGATGGAGAGGCCGAGCCCGAAACCGGCCTGGTCGGTCGCGCTGGCCTCGCCGCGCTGGAATTCGCGGAAGATCGCTTCCTGCTGCGCCTGTGCAATGCCCGGCCCGGTGTCGGAGACCTGGACGCAGATGCGCTCGCCCCTCGGCCGGCATCCCATGACGACGCCGCCGCTGCGGGTATAGCGAATGGCGTTGGCAAGCAGGTTTTGCAGGATCCGCCGCAGCATCATCGCATCCGACGTCACCGCAAGCGGTGAGGTGCGGATGCGCAAGGAAAGACCCTGCCGCGCGGCGATCGGCTCGAATTCGTTGCGAAGCTGCTCGAACAGGGGGGCCAGCGCGATCGGGCGGACGTCGGGCCTGAGCGCGCCGGCATCTAGCTTTGCGATCTCCAGCAGCGATCGCAGCAGGTCCTCCAGCGTCACCAGCGAGCGGTCGACCTGATCGATGAGCAGGCCCGCCTCCTGCGATTCCATCATCTCGGTCAGCGCCGACAGCGTCAGGCGCGCCGCGTTCAACGGCTGCAACAGGTCGTGGGTGACCGAGATCAGAACCGAGGATTTCAGCGAGCTCGCGGCCTCGGCCTGCTGCTTGGCGCGATACAGTCCCTCATTGGCGCGTTCGATCGAATGGAGCGCCTCGCGCAATTGATGCGTCCGGTCGCGAACCTGATGGTCCAGCGCGATGGCCGTCTCGAACAGCGAGAACGCGTTGAGCTGCTGGTCCATCGAGCGCTCGACGCGGGACATCAGCGCCGCATTGATCTTCCTCAGCTTCGCGGCTTCCCGCTGAAGCTGCTCGACGGCTTGAGGATCCTGACACGCCTCCGTCACGAGGGGCGCCTTCCAATCGCGACGCCCGTGAAGGTCTGGTTGACATGCATCGAGCCGAACTGTTCGCCATAGGTGTGAAAGCCGACGACGCGGTTCTGCCGGTACAGCTCGGACATGTCGCGGGCGAGCTGATGCTGCTCGGCGTCCAGCCGGCGCAACAGGCATTCGAAGCCGATGAAGAGCGACACGTCGCCGATCTCATCGCGAATTTCGGCAAAAGTCTCGCGCGTCGAGCCGACCAGGCTTCGCGACGTCGCAGCGGTCAGCACCATGCCCTCGTCGATGGCGCAGAAGAAATGCAAGGAGCCGTCCGGCTCGACGCGCTGGATCGACCGCGCATAATAGGAGCCGCCGACGCGTACCAGAACGGGGTGGGACGCGAAGGAGAACGGGTCGAGCTTGGCGTCCATGATCCCGACCATGCGCGAATATTCCTTCGCCGCAGGCTCCGCATTCAGCTCCCTGACCGTCCGATTTTCGATGTCGGCCTCGGTGACCACCATCTTCTGCGGCTGTGGCTCGAAATTGTCGCATTTGAAGACCCGGAACGGCAGCGACGTGTTCAGGAGGATCAGGAGGGCGGCATTGGTGTGGGCCTTGCCTTCGAAGAACACCCAGGTCTTCTCGAAGCGCATCCCGTCGCCCGCCGATCCCCCGACGACTGGAATGTCGTCGAGCGAAGCATAGATGGCGGACATCACCGCTTCCTCGCGTCGGCACAGGCCGTCGATCAATACGAGGCCAAACGGACTGCCGCGGTCGACCTGCGGGGTAGCCCGCAGCAGCTCGTGCCGGAGCTCGCCGCCGATCCTGCGGCCGTCCTCGACGCGGAAGCTGTCGAGATTGAGAATGGGCCGGATTGCGGCCGAGAAGTCGGCGCGGCTGAACGCCAGCGCCACGACACTGTTCTCGTCCCAGCCGTCCGGGGCGAGCTCGCCCGCGGTCGTGCAACCGCAGACCTGGGTGTCATCGAAGTGCCGGGTGATCTCGGCAATGAAGTGATGAGGATCGTAAGCGGGGGAGAGGAAGACCAGGATCAGCGCCAGCTCGTCGGCTGGGAGCTGGGCCGCGAGCTCGGCCACGGCTTCATCGACGCTCGCAGCCTTCGATTTGGCAACGGCAACGCCAGACGCACCGCCAAACCGAAAGTCGGTTTGCCCCACTCCGTTTCTCCCCTCGAGGACCGGCTCGGTCTGACGCCAAGAGCCTGATAAGTGCCCGACAAGTGCCCCAAGAGTAAGGCGCTTTCCGGTTAGCCGCAACACGGCGCCCCGAACGCCTTGGACAGGAAGATGCTCGACACAGCATGCAGGCCGGACGAATTTACCGCCCCTTGACGTTTCTGCCTTAATTTTCCGCACCGGTTCGGGAGGGGCTGCTTCCGGGCCGCATGAATGCTGCAAGAACATAAATTGGGGGTTGGAATGGTCGGGCGTACCGCGTCGAAGTCGAAGCGCACATTTTTTCCGACCCTGAGGTTCCGCGCCAAGATCATCCTCGGCTTTGCCGCCGTGCTCGTCATATTGGCCGTCAGCATGGCCTTCGCCTATTTTGGTTTTGAGCGGGTCTCGGCTGGCGTCGGCTCCTACCGCACCAGCGTCTCCGAGGCTGATCTCGCCCGCAACATCGATCGCGAGTTGCTCGCCTATCGTTCGGCCGCCCGCTACTTCGTCGTCACCGGCAAGGAAGATGATGCCAAGGTGGCGCTGGAGGCCGAAGCGGGCCTGAAGAACGCCATCGACCATGCCATCAAGGGTGCCAAGAAGCAGGCGCGGCTGGAAAGCCTCAACAAGCTCGCCAGGGAGTTTTCGAACTTCTCCGCAACCTTTGCCAAGATCCTGCAATCCAAGCGTGACAGCGCGCTCCTGGTCGAGAACCAGCTTCAGCGCAACGCCAACCTTTTGAAGTACAAGCTCGACGACATCGGCAACAACGCCTCGGACGCCGAGGCGCAGGCGATCGAATTCGGCACCAAGCAGGTCAATGCCCAATTTCAGACCGCGAGCGCGGCGGCGACCAACTTCGTCCTCAATTCAGACCAGGCGCTTGCCGCAAACGCGCTGGCGCGGCTGAAATTCGTCGAGAATTCGCTCAACGCGGTCTATTCGATGGATGACAAGATCGTCGCCGGCCTGAAGGACGCCAAGGGTCTGCTTGCGGCCTATCGCGAGGCTCTGGAGAAGCTCGTCGCCAATGCCAAGATGATCGACGACCTCGTCACCGAGATGAGCGGCTCGGCCGGCGCCATCATGCAGGGCGCAACCGCGATGAAGGCCGATCTGGTGTCCGAGCAGCGGCGGCTGGAAACGGAATCCGAGACCAGCATCGACCAGACGGAACATCTGATCCTGATGCTGGCTGCCGGTGGCACGCTGCTCGGCGCCATCTTGGCCTTCCTGCTCGGCACCGGCATCTCGCGGCCGATGATCGCGATGTGCAAGGCAATGCGCGAACTCGCCTCGGGCAATTTCGAGGTCGTGCTGCCGGGCCTTGGCCGCAACGATGAGATCGGCGAGATGGCTGGCGCGGTCGAAGAGTTCAAGATGCAGGCTGTCGCGAAGGCCGAGCGCGACGCGGCGGCCAACGAAGCCCAGAACAAGGAGACGGCCGCGGCGCGCCGCAATGAGCTGATCCGCTTTGCCGATGATTTCGAGACCGCGGTCGGCGCCATCGTTTCGAACGTCTCGGCTTCAGCTGTGCAGCTCGAATCCGCAGCGTCCACGCTCACGCGGACCGCCGAGACCACGCAGACCCTCTCGAGCCAGGTCGCAGGGGTCTCCGAGCAGGCCTCCTCCAACATGCAGTCGGTCGCTACCGCGACCGAAGAGCTCTCGGCCTCGGTCGAGGAGATCGGCCGTCAGGTCCGCGATTCCAGCCGCATCGCGGAGGCTGCCGTCGTCCAGGCCAGGGAGACCGACGGCCGCATCGGCAAACTGTCGCATGCGGCACAGCAGATCGGCGAGGTGGTGAAGTTGATCACCGCGATCGCCGAACAGACCAATCTTTTGGCCTTGAACGCCACGATCGAGGCGGCTCGCGCCGGCGAAGCCGGCCGCGGCTTTGCGGTGGTCGCCAGCGAGGTGAAGTCGCTGGCGAGCCAAACCGCGAAGGCGACCGACGAGATCTCCTCGCACATTACGGGCATGCAGGGCGCGACCGCCGAGTCGGTTGCGGCAATCAAGGAGATCGGCGCCACCATCGGCCAGATCTCGACGATTGCGACTTCGATTGCCACCGCCGTGGAACAGCAGGGCGCCGCGACGCAGGAGATCGCTCGCAGTGTCCAGAATGTCGCGCAGGGCACGCAGACCGCGGCCACCGATATCGGCCAGGTCAACCGCGGCGCCGCCGAAACCGGCTCGGCCTCGGAAGAGGTGCTGAACTCGGCCAAAACCCTCTCCAGCGAAAGCACCCGCCTGCGCGCCGAGCTCGACCGCTTCATGGCGAATATCAGGGCGGCGTAAGGCTGCCCTTCCGTCGCCACGCCTTCTGGTGTCATCCCGGCGAAGGCCGGGATGACGAGCGGACCATGTGTCGCTGTCCAAATTTATTTTGCGCAGCCTTCACTCCCTCCCGAACGCCCGCTTCAGCTCCACCTTGGCGCGCTCAAGCCGCGTGCGCTGGGTCTTCGGCAGGGTTTTGCCGGCGCGGTTGATGTAGAAGGTCAGCATCGACAGCGCCGAACGATAGGCGCCGCTTTTACGGCGCCGGGAGTGCTCGGCCGAGCGCTTCAGGGACGCTGCGATCTTCTGCGGGCTCGTCTGCTTGAACACGCCGTGCTTGAGGTCGAGCGCGTCGCTCTCCTTCGTCACCCGTTGCGACCAGCGCTTCGGCGCTGCACGTTTCGATGTCGTCGTTTTAGATGTCTTGCGCGAGGCGGGATGTCGCCGCGTGCGGCTTGATGTTCGATGCGCCGCCTTGCGCTTTGCAGTTTTGCGCGAATGTGTCGACTTTCTGACTTGAGCCATGCGTTAACTCCTTGCAGCTCCTCTGAAAACGGCCGCGTCGCGAGGCGGTTCCTGTGGGAACCTGACTTCGCCGCAAACGTTGTCGATAGTCGCGGATTGAATCACGCCGCACCTCCAGCAATAGCGCGATGGACTTGCAGCAAACCCCAGCGCTGAACTTTGATTCTGTCTCGGCGGCGGCGCATGATCGCGTCGTCGAGACTAGCATTCCCTCGCGCCTCGACGCGCTGCCCTGGAGCGGCTTTCATACCCGTGTCGTGCTCGCGCTCGGCATCACCTGGATTCTCGACGGGCTGGAGGTGACGCTGGCCGGCGCGCTTTCCGGCGCCTTGAAGCAAAGCACGACGCTGAACTTCTCCAATCTCGATCTAGGCATCGCCAACTCCGCCTATCTTGCCGGCGCGGTGCTGGGGGCACTCGGCTTTGGCTGGCTGACCGATCGCATCGGGCGCAAGAAGCTGTTCTTCATCACGCTGGCCGTGTATCTGTCCGCGACCGCCGCAACCGCGCTGTCGTGGAGTGTCGCGAGCTACGCGCTGTTTCGTTTCCTTACCGGCGCCGGCATTGGCGGCGAATACACCGCGATCAACTCGACCATCCAGGAATTGGTGCCGGCGCGTTACCGCGGCTGGACCGATCTCGTCATCAACGGCAGCTTCTGGATCGGCGCCGCCATGGGAGCGGTGAGCGCGATCATCCTGCTCGATCCCGCCGTGGTCGGTCCCGATCTCGGCTGGCGCCTTGCGTATCTCATCGGCGCGACGATCGGTCTGGTCGTGCTGTTCATGCGGATGTGGATTCCGGAGAGCCCGCGCTGGCTGATGATCCACGGTCGGCCGGACGAAGCTCACGCGATCGTCGATGACATCGAGCGGTCGGTGATCGGACATCAGCAGGGCGACACCGCCCTCGCCAAGGTCCGCATCAAAATGCGCGACCACACGCCGCTCGGCGAGGTGGTGCACACGCTGTTCAGGACCTATCGTCAGCGCGCGCTGGTGGGATTGGTGCTGATGAGCGCACAGGCCTTCTTCTACAACGCGATCTTCTTCACCTTCGCGCTGGTGCTGACCGATTTCTACGGCATCAGCGCCGATGGCGTCGGCTGGTACATCCTTCCCTTCGCCGCCGGCAATTTTCTCGGCCCGCTGCTGCTCGGCCGCTTCTTCGATACGCTTGGCCGCCGTACCATGATCGTGCTGACCTATGGCGTATCGGGCCTCCTGCTTGCGATCTCGGGCTATCTGTTCGCGATCGGCGCGCTCAGCGCGCAGGGACAGACCATCGCCTGGATGGTGATCTTCTTCTTTGCCTCGCCCGCGGCGAGCGCGGCCTATCTCACCGTCAGCGAAACCTTTCCGCTGGAGGTGCGCGCGCTCGCGATCGCGGTGTTCTATGCGATCGGCACCGGCATTGGCGGGGTCGTGGGTCCCGCGCTGTTTGGTGCGCTGATCGACACAGGGTCCCGCACCAGCGTATTCGCAGGTTATCTCTTGGGATCGGCGCTGATGATCGCGGCCGCGATCGTGGCATGGCGCTATGCCGTCGCAGCGGAACGCAAATCGCTCGAACAAATCGCGCGGCCGCTTGCCTTTATGGAGTAGGTTATGAATTCGGAAGTGATGGACATACGAACCATGGAAGATGACGAGACGCCGGACTCGGTGCCGGTGCCACAGGCCCTGGTGCCGCATCTCAGCGAGACGGCTATCCTGCTCGACATCGACGGCACGCTGCTCGAACTGATGCCGACGCCGCGCGAGGTCTGGGTGCCGCCGGGCCTCTCGAACACGCTCAACCGCCTGGTCGAGCGTACCTCCGGTGCTCTCGCGCTTGTCAGCGGACGCTCGCTCAACGACATCGATCTGATTTTCGCGCCGGATCAATTTCCGGCCGTCGGCGGTCACGGCGCCGAAATGCGGCTGGAGCCGGACAGCGAGGCGGTGGCAAGCCATGCGCCGCCGATGGACAAGGAGTTGAAGCGGCGTCTGGCCGCCATCGCAAAGCTGTCACCCGGCATCCTGCTCGAGGACAAGGGCTACTCGCTCGCGCTGCATTACCGTCTCGCCCCGCATGCGGAAAAGGCGATCTATGCTGCGGTATCGCTGATCCGCGCCGACCTGCCGAACGCGCCGATCGAGGTGCTGCCCGGCAAGTTCGTTTGCGAGATCAAGCATTCCGGCTTCACCAAGGCGAGCGGCGTGCGCGAATTGATGACGCACGAGCCGTTCAGGGGCCGCCGACCGCTGTTCATCGGCGACGATGTCACCGATGAAACCGTGTTCGCGATCATGCCCGACATGAACGGGCTCGCATTTTCGGTGGGACGTCGCGCGCGTGGCGTGAATGGTCACTTCGACTCACCCAGTGATGTGCGCGAGTTCCTCGCCCATCTGCTCGACGGCGAGACAAGGTAAAAGCAAGGCAGCGCCACGCGAGAGCCATAAAGGTCTCGGAACCGCGTTGCGCAAACGCGATTCTTGCTGCGCAAAGGGGACGCAGAAAACTGTCTTTGCGTCGGATTTTCCGTTTCGGAGGACAAAATACAGTTCCGGCGCGCGCGCCTGATTTTGGTTTCAATTGGTTGAAACCATGAACAGGAACCATATTGATGAACGCCAGTTAAACGAGGCGGAATAACAGGAGGGGACGACCCTGTGAATCTCGTCGTCGTGTCAAATCGCGTCGCGCGCGGCAAAGCCAACGAACCCATGACGGGCGGTCTCGCTGCCGCCCTTCTTCCCGTTGTGGAACATTCCGGAGCGATCTGGGTGGGTTCCTCGGGCCGGGTGCGCGATGGTCATCAGAAGGAACCCTTCGCCGAGATCGAGGCGCTGGGTACCGGTGCGCTGGCGACGCTGGATCTGCCGGCGGCGCATTACGGCGGCTATTACGAGGGTTTTGCCAATTCGGCGTTGTGGCCGGCGCTGCATTCGCGCAGCGATCTCATTCGCGTCTCGCAAGGTGACTATCTCAGCTATCGCGAGGTCAACGCCTTCATGGCGCGCGCGCTGCTGCGTTTCCGGAAAGAGAGCACCGCTTTCTGGGTGCAGGATTATCATTTCCTCGCGCTCGGTGCGGAGCTGCGCGATCTCGGCGTCGAGGATCCGATCGGCTTCTTCCTGCACACGCCCTGGCCGGTGCCGGCGGTGATCCAGGGCGTGCCGCATCATCGCGATCTGATCGAGGCGATGCTCGGCTATGATCTCATCGGCTTCCAGACCGCGGAGGATTGCCGGAATTTTCTCGGCTATGTCGGTCAGGAACTCGGATTGACGATCGAGGACGGCACCGTCACCTCCAAGCATGGCCGCACGCGATGCCAGGTGTTTCCGATCGGCATCGATGCGGAAAAATTCGCGCAGTATGCCGCCAAGTCGATCTCGCATCCCGACGTATCGCGGCTGCGGCGCAGCCTCAACGGCGAGAAGCTCGCGATCGGCGTCGACCGGCTCGACTATTCCAAAGGCCTCGTCAATCGCATCAGCGCGTTCGATCGCCTGTGGACCGAGCAGCCGCAGTTCTCGCGCAGCATCTCGCTGCTTCAGATCGCAAACCCCTCGCGCGGCGGCATCGAGGCCTACGGCAATCTCCAGAACGAGGTCGCGCGTCTGGTCACCGACGTCAACGGCCGCCATGGCGAGGTCGACTGGACGCCGATCCGCTATCTCAACAAGGGGTTTAGCCAGGCGGTGCTCGCGGGCCTCTATCGCACCGCGCAGGTCGGCGTGGTGACGCCGCTGCATGACGGCATGAACCTGGTTGCCAAGGAATATGTTGCCGCGCAAAACCCGGCCGATCCCGGTGTGCTCGTGCTGTCGAAATTCGCGGGCGCCGCCAACGAGCTCGACACGGCACTGCTGGTCAACCCGCACGACATCGATGGCATGGCGCGCGCGATCTCGATGGCAGCCTCGATGCCGCTCACCGAGCGCAAGATGCGCTGGGCGGCAATGATGAAGAAGTTGCGCGGGCATACCATCCAGCAATGGTCCGCCGACTTCGTCGCGGTGCTGGAGAAGAGCCGGACGGAGAAGTCCACCGTGGCGCCACTGGCCACCCAATCCCCGCAGGCGCTGCGCTGGCTGAAGTCGGCGATCTCGGGTGTGAGGTTGATGTAGCTCACGCCTCAAGCGGCCTTGAAATTGGTGCCGCGATCTCGATCACCCTCCCCCTTGCGGGAGGGTGGTCAGACTCCTCAATAGCAGTACGAGACGCCGTCGAGCACCGCGCAGCGCCGTTTGTTGGGCGCGTTGGGGTCGTCCATCGGCACCATGCCGTTGCCCTGGCCGACGAACACGCCCTGGCCGACATGGACCGATGATTTGTTGCCGATGATGACGCTCGGATGCGGCGACGCACTCGAGCGCGTGCCGTCCGGCCAGATGATGGCATCGCCCGCCAGCACCCCGCGCCGGCCGTCATCGCAGGTGACATCGACGCCCTGGCGCGTGCACATCTGCGCGGCCGCCGGGGCCGAGATCACCGAGGCGGCGCATACAAGGCCAAGGGCGGCGATGGCTCGAAAGCAGGTCATGGTGTCCCCTCTCATCTGTCGGATGCGTGCTTCCGTGAATCGTCGCGCCAGAGCCGCCTCCGGTTCACCCCCGGCGGGTCTCGCCCGGGCCTCGGAGCTCTATATTTTATCATTGAAATACAATGGCTTAAGGAATTTTGAGCCGATCGACCCGCAGTCCCTTGCAAAATCAGCGGCGCGCCTTCAAGAGAGGGCGCTCCGGAGAGATGGCCGAGTGGCTTAAGGCGCACGCTTGGAAAGCGTGTGTGCGGGAAACCGTACCGTGGGTTCGAATCCCACTCTCTCCGCCAGCTTATCTAGCTAAGTTCTTGTAAGAATGAACAAAACAAAAATCTTGATCCGTCCCGTCCCCAAATTGGTCCCCAAAATCTTTAAGAAATTTACGTTTTGCGGCAATAGCTGATTCCAATGCAATCCGTCACAGCCTTGCTCGGCTGGAGAAGGCCCGAGATGCCTTGGGGCGCATTGAGCGCGACAAAACCTCTCGACGAAGTCGCGAGCGCTTGGTCTGACTTACTCATAAACGGAAACGCTGTTTACTCAAAGCTTGAGCAGGGAAACAAGGCCAACGGTAGGGCTTCAGGATGGTTTGGGAGGGCAAAAAAGGTACGAAAGGACGACCCGCTGCTTTCCTATGCGCACCACGCACGAAACTCTGAGGACCACGGCATAGATGACGTGACTACCCGCATGAAAGCAGGTCAAGCAACTCTTACGTTCCGCGAACCATTTGATCCGAAAAAATTGGAAGGTCTAGAGCTTCGCGTTGGTACGGATGAACACGGTCATGTTCTTGTCTCCTCATCAAATGAGGAGGTTGTTTCTTGGTGTTGGTCCGCGTAAAGGACGACCGCTGTTCCGATTATTTTGATCCGCCCCGATCAGTCACCTTCAACGGTAGGCAGGTTGTTCATCGCTATCTGGCTGGTCTGATTGAAGAGGCAAGAACCTTCGGAATTTAACCCCTCGGCATGTGGTGGATGTCGCGCGGCAAATGGCCGCCCCATCGAGAACACTACAGACTGACTACCCCAGAGCGCGCGCAACGCGGACCAATCTCGATATCTCCCGGCGTCGAGCAATAGCCTCCGCGGAATAATGCCCATGCTTGTAGGCGTGTTGATTGCCCAGCGGAGCTCCGCAACGCTTCGCTTGGTGCATGTCTAAGTGCATGGGCTTCCAATTTGTTTGCATCCCGTCCCCGTCACTAGCCGCTGCTACGCTCTGCGATTTTGCGCTGTGTGAAGCAACGGTGATTGGCGCTGAGAATCTCAGCCGTTATTTCGTGTCCTGTTGGCGCAATGCGGCCGCGTCAGTGTGCGGAGTCAGGTCTCAGAGTGGCGAGCATGGTGAGTTCCCAAAAGGCTGCTGAGCGTACCGGCCGGCGAATTCGTGCGGTTCCCCAGCCCAAGTGAAATCAAGATTTCTCCGCTTTTTGCACCTCGATAGCAGGGTAGTAATCGACAAGTACATTGAGGGGACATCGCCCAATGCCGACCAAAGACAGTTTTGATCCGGACTATTCTTTACCTCTCTTTCTCGCCGATGAACCAGAGCAGCAGGGTATCGGGAAAGCGTGGGACAGAGCAGCTGTTATCTCGTCGCGAGTTCTTAAGGCGTGTATTTTGGTTGCAACGGCGACAGCGATCGGTGTCGCGATTCTATCGGTGGAGAATCCAGTGACGCTCTTTGCGGACGTCACGGCTTCCATTGCGGAAGCCACAGCTTCGCTGGTCGACAAATCGGCGCTTCAGCCTGGCACCGACCGGTCGATATCAACGATTCAATCTACCGCCGATGCTGAGGCTTTGCCGCCGACCGCAAAGGACGCGCCGAGCCGCGACGAAATTGCTGCCGTCCCTGAACCCGCCGGTCAGAGTCAGCCTAGCACGCCAACGATTCAATCTACCGCCGATGCTCAGGCTTTGCCGCCGACCGCAAAGGATGCGCCGAGCCGCGACGAAATTGCTGCCGTCCCTGAACCCGCCGGTCAGAGTCAGCCTAGCACGCCAACGATTCAATC